>JBGPBD010000001.1:0-15284 GCA_041481045.1 Bathyarchaeia archaeon
AACCGCCTTCCCAATAACCCTGTCAGCAATCGAAGCCCCTTCAAGCATCGCGCCCATCTCATCTATGACATCCAAAAAGCCAAAAATGCCCCGCAGGGCGGATTCATACACCACATCACCACCCTTAACGATCGAAAGCGACAATCCCTCATCACAAAGTCTCTTTTTAGCAGCTTCCAAATCATTCATATGCTTCGCGACCCCCTGCGCTATGCTTCACACCGGCACTCTCGGCTCACGCTGTAAGCGCAAGCATCTTTTCCAGAGCCTTTCTAGCCCTATTCGCAATCGATTCAGGAACAGTAATCATATACTTTTCTTCCTTCAAAGCAGTATAAAGCCTATCAAGCGTGTTCAACTTCATGTTCGGGCAAACAGCCTCTTCATACGCAAGTACAAACTCCTTTTCAGGGTTATCTTTCCTCAACCGATGCAGAAGCCCCTCCTCAGTGCCCACCACAAACGTCCTAGCACTGCTTTCATGTGCATAACGACACATCTGAGATGTACTGCCTACGAAGTCCGCAGCATTCTGCATCTCAAAATTACATTCAGGATGAACCATAACGACAGCCTCAGGATACCGCAATTTCAGCATCTGCACATCCTCGGCCTGAAAAAGCAGATGCGTGGGACAGAACCCCCACTCAGGAACAGCAATAACAGTCTTTCCAGTTCTCCTTCCAACATATTCAGCCAAATTGCGATCCGGCCCAAAAAGCACCGTTTCCGCATCCAAAGACTCAATCACCTGCACAGCATTTGCAGAGGTACAGCATATGTCACAATAAGCCTTAGCTGAAGCCAAAGTGTTAACATACAGAACCAACGGAAGACCTGGATGCTGAGCCTTAGCACGCTTGATTTCATCAACAGTAAGCATCTGAGCCATCGGGCAGCGTGCCCCAAGAGTAGGCAACAAAACCTTTTTGTCAGGATTCAAGATCGCAGCAGACTCCGCCATAAAATCCACAGCAGAAAACACAATTATCTCAGCATCATCCACCTTCATAGCTTTCCTGCTAAGCTCAATACTATCGCCTACATAGTCAGCTATGTCTTGAATCTCAGGACGCTGATAATTATGAGCCAAAATGATGGCGTTCTTTTCCTTCTTCAGCCTGCTTATCTCATCAATTAGTCGCACCAAGATTCGCCTTTACGTTGGACATGATATAAATTCCCTCGAGTCGCATACGCCGATATATCCTTTGCTCAACAATCTGATCTTTGTTCACGTACGAAAAACAGAAACACCTTCTGATTTCGGCTCAAAGCTGTCGACTTAAATCCAAACCACTTCCACATTCATTTCTACAACATCGCTCTGACGTTAGCTAAGAGAAGCTCTCATTCACGGCAACACTTACGTGCGAATTATGTATACAGAATTTCCTAGTTCGGAGATTGGTCATTACTTTGTCATTAGATTGGTCTCTTACTCGCGATGAGCTCATATAAGAAGAAGTCATCGATGAATATGCCGAGGTCGGACTTATCGCTTTTGCGACTTGATTTAGCATCCAATCTTCTCTTCATGCTTACATCTCCCGAAGGTCTCGGTATATCACGTCGTAAGTCATCATATAAACGTTTCCAACGAATCGTACAACTAGGCTACAAAAAAGAACCAAAAAGGTGCAGCGGGCCGGATTTGAACCAGCGAACCCCTACGGGAAAGGATGGCTCATAGAGGCTCTTTCCCCATGGCGCTCGATCTTGAGTCCTTCGCCTTTGACCTGGCTTGGCGACCGCTGCACCGCTAACAAAGGTTTAGGTCTTTCCTATTAACTATTTTCCAAGATTACAAATCTTCTAATTTCGCCTTAGACGGGAACGCATATGGGCAGTGCTTGCCAAGAGAACCTTTCCGCTCTTCCACTCGGACATAACGAGCGAATGCAACTTTGGATATCTACCCATCCCCCATTTCACTATTGAATTCCTCCTTGATCGCCAATAGCAGATGTCTCACCTTCTGAAAAGCTGAACCAGAGGAGCAAACAGTCACAGATTCAAAAAGCCTGCAATATCATACAAAAAAGTTTATTAGCCAGCTAGGTAGCTTACGTTCCTAGCCCCTAACATAATGTATCATTTTTCAGCCGGAGGAAATCAGAAATTTGAGAATATCCGCATCAAGCAGTATTGTTCAAACGTGTGTGAACACCATGACGCGGGAGGTTAAGTGAAATGACCGAAATTTCGAAAGAAGACACACATCTATTATTGAAAGCCTTTTTCAGAGACAAAGGATTAGTTCGCCAACACCTAGATTCCTTCAACGAATTCATCGATCATGGATTACAAGAAGTTGTAGACGAAGTAGGTGAAATTCCAATAGAAGTTCCAGAAAGCCCTTACAAGGTCAAGCTGGGACAGATCTGGATAATTGACCCCCAAACAAGGATAACCGGCCCTTACGTAACAGAAGTTGATGGAACAAAACACGAGATCTATCCAATGGAAGCAAGGCTGAGAAATCTAACCTATGCAGCACCAATAGCGCTTGAAATGACACCAGTAATAGATGGCAGAGAACAAGACACTGAACTCGTCTACGTTGGAAACATCCCGGTGATGCTGAAATCAAAACTTTGCTTCCTTTCACAGCTTTCAAGAGAAGAACTCATAACGTGTGGAGAAGACCCAGATGACCCTGGCGGTTACGTCGTAGTGAACGGCTCTGAACGCGTGATCGTAGCAATGGAAGACCTGGCCCCGAACCGCGTCTTAATTGACATTGATGATAAGGGAGCCACACCAGTATATCAATCCAAGATATTCTCCACCACCGTAGGTTTTAGGGCCAGAATAGAGCTGAAACTCAAATCTGATGGAGCCATATACGTTTCAATACCTGGCGTACCCACAGAGGTTCCGTGTGTTGTTTTGATGAGAGCCCTGGGCTTGGAGTCAGACAAGGAAATAGCCGAAGCAGTTTCTCTAGAAAAGGAACTGCAAGCAGAGCTAGATTCCTCCTTTGAAAAGGCCCTGGGAGTAGACACTCCAAGGGACGCCATCCTATTCATCGGAAACCGAGTCGCTCACGGCCAAGTTGAAGAATATCGTTTGCAAAAAGCCGAAACTGCGATAGACAAGAACTTTCTCCCGCACATAGGCAGAACAAGCCAGAATCGAAAAGACAAAGCCTTTTTCCTAGGCGAAATGGCAAGCAAGGCCATAGAACTGAAGCTGGGGAGAAGAGTGGAGGATGACAAGGATCATTTCAAGAACAAACGTTTAAGACTGGCAGGACCTCTTCTCGCAGATCTTTTCAGAGTAGCCTTCAGAAACCTTACTCGAGACATAAAATATCAACTTGAACGCATCGGCGTGAAAGGATCAATCATAACTGTTTCCGCAGCGGTTCGACCAGGAATAATATCAGAGAGATTTCAACATTCACTTGCAACTGGAAATTGGGGAAGAGGAAGAGTCGGCATAACGCAGCTTCTTGATCGAACAAACCACATCTCGACTTTGAGCCATCTACGCAGATTACAGTCTCCACTGAGTAGAAGTCAACCGAACTTTGAAGCAAGAGACTTACATTCAACTCACTGGGGTCGCTTGTGTCCAAATGAAACCCCCGAGGGTTCAAACTGCGGGTTAGTTAAAAACTTGGCATTGTCAGCATGCATTTCTGTGGGGGTGAATCCTGAAAAGATAAGACAGACTCTCGTAAGCATGGGCATGACGCCCGTGTACGAGGCCAATGAAACGCTAAGGCTTTCAGGAGCAAAGACCTTTCTCGACGGGAGCATAGTGGGATACTGCAATTTCTCTGAGGAGGTTACATGCGCATTCAGAGAGAAACGTAGGAAAGGGGAAATCTCAACCGAAGTGAACATATCTTATTTCTCCAAGATTCACGGAAGGAGAGATGAGTTGTATGTCAACTGCGACGAGGGAAGAGTCCGAAGACCGCTCATAATCGTGGAAAAGGGCGTTCCTAAACTTCAACAAGAGCATATTGAAAGGATAGCCTCAACTGAATGGTCGTGGGAAGACCTTGTCAAGAACGGGATTATTGAATATTTAGACGCTGAAGAAGAAGAAAATGCGTATATTGCGCTGGGCCCAGAAGCGCTGACCCAAGACCATACGCACCTGGAAATCGCAGCATACACAATTCTTGGAATCTGTGCTTCAACGATTCCTTATGCGGAACACAATCAATCGCCTAGAAACTCATACCAAGCTGCGATGGCGAAGCAGGCCCTGGGGGTTTACGCAACGAACTTCCAGCTACGTGTAGATTCTAGATCGCATATCCTGCATTACCCGCAGGTGCCAATTGTGGAAACAGCAGTAATGGAGACAATCGGCTACAAGCTCAGGCCCTCAGGACAGAACTGCCTGGTTGCTGTCCTGTCCTTTGAAGGATACAATATGGAGGATGCTCTCATCTTCAACAAGGCATCAATAGAAAGAGGGTTAGGCCGCTCCACATTCTATAGAATATACGAAGCGGAATGCCGCCAATATTTGGGAGGACTCAAGGACAAGTTCACTCTACCCGAGCCTGGGACACGAGGATTCCGAGGAGAGCAATACTACAGGCAGCTTGAACCTGATGGCATAATAGGCTTGGAATCATGCGTTGCAGGCGGAGACGTTTTAATCGGCAGAATAAGCCCGCCTAGATTTCTTGAAGAATACAAAGAGTTTGAAGTGAAAGGGCCATCTATGAGAGATACGTCAGTAGACATGAGACCTTCAGAAACAGGAGTTGTCGATGCGCTTTTCATAACACAATCAGGGGAAGGAAGCAAGCTCGTAAAGGCAAGAGTTCGTGACCAGCGAATTCCTGAACTAGGGGACAAGTTTGCATCCCGACACGGACAAAAAGGAGTAATAGGCCTAATTGTGCCACAAGAGGATTTGCCTTTCACGGAAGAAGGCATTGTTCCAGACATAATAATCAATCCACACGCTATTCCCTCAAGAATGACGATTGGGCAATTCATTGAGTCACTTGCGGGAAAAGCTGCTGCCATCAGAGGAAAACCTGCTGATGGAACTCCCTTTTCAGGCGAGAGTTCTGGAGAGATTAGGAAAGCATTAGTTCGTCTTGGATTCAGTCACACCGGTGCAGAAGTGTTCTACAACGGTGTAACTGGAGAGAAATTTGTCGCTGCCATCTACATAGGCGTCGTATACTATCAAAAACTGCATCACATGGTTGCCGACAAGATACATGCCCGAGCACGAGGACAAGTGCAGATGCTTACGAGACAACCCACCGAAGGGAGGGCAAGAGGCGGAGGTCTTAGGTTCGGCGAGATGGAGCGGGACTGCCTAATCGGCCATGGAGCTGCAATGCTTCTCCGCGACAGATTGCTCGAAGAATCAGACAAATACACGCTTTACATCTGTGAAACATGCGGCCAAATAGCTTACTACGATATGAAACAAAGAAAGTATGTGTGCAAGCTCTGCGAAGATAAGGCCAAGATATCCCCAGCGATAGTGTCCTATGCTTTCAAACTGCTATTACAGGAGCTGGTAAGTCTTTGCGTTTCGCCAAAATTGAAGCTCAAGGAGAAGGCTTAGCGTGTCAGTTGAAGAAATCATCCATAAAGTCGTCGACGAGATCCATTTTGGGCTCTTCTCGCCCCAGGATTTGCGCAGGCTTTCAGTGGTCGAAGTCCAAACACCTGATACATACGATGAAGATGGTGCCCCGATCACCACAGGGTTGATGGATGGTAGACTAGGGACACTTGAACCCAGGCAACGCTGCAAAACATGCGGAAACACCGCCATCAGATGTCCAGGTCATTTTGGCCACATTGAGCTCGCAGTGCCAATAGTACACATTGAATTCACAAAACTGATATATGACCTCTTAAGGGCCACGTGCAGAAATTGCGGACGGATATTGCTTGCAGACGAAACTGCCAAGAAGATTCGAACTAGAATCGAAAAAACCCGTCAGCTTCTAGGTCTAGTTCCAGATGACGTCTACAAGGTAATCTTCCAAGAAACAAAGACTAAACAGTGCCCACATTGTGGAGCGATTCAGAATAAGATAACGTTTGAAAAACCCACAAAATTCAACGAGCAAATCCCTGAAAGCGGTTCAGAACCGATAACTCCAAGCATGATACGAGAAAGACTGGGACGCACACCTGACGAAGACCTTGAACTTCTGGGATTCAACCCGAAAGCTGCTCGCCCAGAATGGATGGTTCTGCAAGTTCTGCCTGTGCCACCCGTCTACGTCCGCCCTTCAATAACTCTTGAATCAGGCATTCGTTCCGAAGACGACCTCACGCACAAACTTGTAGACATAATTCGCATTAATCAAAGGCTAAAAGAAAACATGGACGCTGGCGCACCTACCCTCATAATCCAAGATCTTTCAGAGCTTCTACAATATCACGTAACAACATATTTCAATAATGAGGCATCAGGAATACCGCCAGCCAGACACCGATCTGGAAGAGCCCTGAAAACGCTTTCGCAACGACTGAAGGGAAAAGAGGGAAGATTCAGGAGCAACCTTTCAGGAAAGCGGGTCGACTTTTCCGCGCGAACGGTTGTTTCCCCAGATCCAAACCTTGACATAAACGAGGTCGGGGTTCCGCTTGAAATTGCAATGCGCCTTTCTGTTCCTGAGAAAGTCACAAAATGGAATCTAGAAGAGGTGCGGAATTTTGTCAAGAACGGACCCGAAGAATATCCTGGTGCCCTTTACATTATTAGACCTGATGGAAAACGCATAAGACTCGAATTCGTGGTTGACAAGGACAAGATCGCCGAGGCAGTGGAACCCGGATTCGTCGTAGAGAGACATCTTAAGAATGGTGACATAGCCATCTTCAACCGTCAACCTTCACTTCACCGCATGTCCATAATGGCACACTACGTACATGTCCTACCATACAAAACCTTCCGCTTGCACCTATGCGTTTGTCCACCCTACAACGCGGACTTTGATGGAGACGAAATGAACCTTCACGTTCCACAGAGTGAAGAAGCGCGTACGGAGGCACTTTTGCTCATGCAAGTTCAAGATCAGATACTCTCGCCGAGATTCGGAGGCCCAATAATAGGAGCAATCAGAGACTTCATCACATCAGCATACCTTCTCACCAGAAAAAGTAATTACTTGACGACAAATGAAGTCAACAGGCTACTCCTAGGGGCAGGATACACTGGTCCATTGCCCAAACCCAAAATCAAAGAACCAAGACCACTGTGGACAGGCAAACAGATCTTCAGTCTCTTCTTACCGAGGGACATGAACTACGTTCTAAAAGCAAGCATTTGTCAAGGTTGCCCCAAATGCGAAGAAGAAAACTGTCCATTCGACGCGTACGTGGTCGTCAAAAACGGCGAACTGACGAGCGGCGTAATCGATAGGCGATCAATAGGTGCTGAGCAATCCGAAAGCCTGCTTCACAGAATAGTAAAAGACTATGGAACTCAGGCAGGACGAGAATTTTTGAACAGGATAACCCACCTGTTGAAGCTTTTCATAACCATGCGAGGATTCACGTACTCGTATGATCAGCTCGTTCTTTCTCCAAAAGCTGAAGAAAGAATAGCAAAAACCATGGCCAGAATTGAGAAGAAGATATTGGAACTCATTGACAGCTACAACCATCATACACTTCCAAGGCTGCCTGGACAAACTCTTGAAGACTCATTTGAAATATACGTTATGAATGAATTAGCAAAGGCAAGAGACGAGTCAGGAAAAATAGCTGACAAAGACTTCACACTTGAAAACGCTGGCATCGTCATGACGCGAACTGGAGCAAGAGGTTCGAATCTTAATATTGGGCAGATCAGTGCATGCGTGGGTCAACAATCTGTTCGTGGAAAAAGAATACTACGTGGATATCTAGGACGCGCTCTACCTCATTTCAAGTCCGGTGATGCAACGCCCAAAGCAAGGGGGTTCGTCTATTCATCGTATCAAACAGGGCTTGACGTCATTGAATTCTTCTTCCACTCGATGGGTGGCAGAGAAGGGCTGGTTGACACAG
Organism: Bathyarchaeia archaeon; assembly: GCA_041481045.1. GTDB lineage: Archaea > Thermoproteota > Bathyarchaeia > Bathyarchaeales > Bathycorpusculaceae > DASPTR01. Next base: position 8,004 of record JBGPBD010000001.1, read on the forward strand.
CAGTAAGAACCCAACAAAGCGGCTACATGCAGAGAAGACTGATCAACGCCCTCGAACACGTACGCTTAGAATACGATGGAACAGTCAGGAACTCAACCGGGGACATAATTCAATTCCAATATGGAGAGGACGGCGTTGACCCAGCTAAGAGCGATCATGGAAAAGCTGTGAATGTCGGTCGACTGGTCGACCAGATGAAGATATCAAGAGAGAAAGGAAAACCTGCAGCAAGTGAATACGTAAAGAAGCAATTGAAGGAAGTTGAAGACCAGCTTACCCCCATTCTGATTAACCAACTTAAGGAAAGTCTAGCAAAAGCGAACCTCACAACTGCAGGAGTCACAAGAGCCATCAAACTAACTGAGGAGCATTACAGACGTGCCCTAATGGAGCCAGGAGAAGCAGTTGGCATCGTTGCCGCCCAGTCAATAGGCGAACCAGGAACACAGATGACGCTTAGAACATTCCATTACGCTGGAGTCAGAGAACAGAACGTCACCCTAGGATTGCCAAGACTAATTGAAATTGTCGACGCCAGAAGAATCCCATCTACGCCGATAATGACAATCTACTTGGATGAGGAACACGGGAAAAGTAGGGAAGTCGCTGTGAAAATTGCACGGAATATAATCTTCACTACCCTCGAGAATCTGGCACAAGCAATCTATGAGGATCCGGTGCATGAGGAGATAATCGTTGAGCTGAACAAGATTATGATGGACGACAGGGAGGTGACAATGGATGAGCTGAAGGAGGCAGTGGAGGCGCAGAACTGCACCGTGAAGGCGAGGGGTAACAACGTCCACATTAAGCCCAAAAAAGCTGATGCAGTCAAGAAGCTGCTTGGCAAGATTCCGTCTCTTCATGTTAAGGGTGTTGCAGGCATAAAACGCGTGCTGGTCACGGAAGAACATGGAGAATGGGTCATAAGAACGGATGGTTCAAACCTATCAAAGGTTCTGGAAATCCACGGGGTCGACACTTCAAGAACAACAACGAACAACGTCCATGAAATAGCCAAGACTCTTGGGATAGAAGCCGCGAGAAATGCGCTCATACATGAAGCCAAAGGAGTTTTGGAAGATCAAGGACTTGACGTTGATGTTCGTCACGTGATGCTCGTCTCCGATATGATGACTTCAACAGGCGAAGTGCAACAGATCGGGCGACATGGCATCAGCGGTAAGAAATCAAGTGTACTTGCCAGAGCTGCGTTCGAAATAACCGTGCCGAATATCGTTGAAGCGGCAGTCAAAGGAGAAAGCGACCCTTTGGCCGGCGTAACCGAAAACGTAATAGTTGGGCAGTCAGTACCAATAGGCACGGGATTAGTCGAACTCTACATGTCAACGTTCGAATCAAAAGGAGAAAAGACAAAGTGATAGACATAGACAAGGCAATTGCAACGGCAGTGAAGACCGGCAAGGTTTCCTTCGGAAGCGACTCTGCATTGCAGAACGCCAAGACAGGAAAAGCTAAGATGATCATAATAGCTGCAAACTGCCCTAGAAATACGCGAGAAGACATAGAATACTATAGCAAGCTTTCAGACGTTCCATTCGTAAACTACAAAGGATCAGCCATTGACTTAGCAACCCTTTGCGGAAGACCGTTTATTGTTTCAGCGTTAAGTATAAGAGAGCCAGGCGATTCTGAAATCCTTAGAATTACCGAGGAAGCCGAACCAGAGGAACTCGGAGGAAACGAATGACAAGCGGAATCAAATTCACAAGCACCGAAATGCGATACATCGCTTTGTTTGAAAGCATAACAAATGCAAGCGCGAAGGACTGCATAGTCGACGAAGAGCAAGGACGTGTGATTTTCATTATCAACGAAGGCCAAATAGGTGTGGCCATAGGCAGAGGGGGAAGAAACATACACACGCTGGAAAGAATGACAGGGAAGAAACACGAAATAATCGAATATTCTGAAGACCCTGTGAGATTTATCAAAAATGCCCTGAAACCTGCATTTGTCAAGGAGGTTCGAGTGACCGAGAGAGCCGATGGGAAAAAAATGGCAGTTGTGGCGGTCAATCCGAAAGACAAGGGTGTGGCCATAGGAAAGAATGGGAAAAACGCCGAGCGACTGCGATTTTTGGCCAAGAGATACTTCCAAATACAAAATGTGAGCATAACCTGATAGAGGAGGGCGACGACTCACGAAGAGACGGATAGCTCCAGCCGTTTTTCTCTTGGCACTATTTACTTTGATCAGCTACGTTGGCGCTTCTGACGGGTCGCCCCTTGACCAGTTCCTCGGCAGTCCACTGCTGATTCTTGTTGCGCTTCTTATTGCAGTTGCTATAGCAATGGTATATCATAAGCTAAAAAAATGAATGCCATTCGAATTGCGTTGTCGTCCTGCGCGAATATCCAATTTTGGCTCATTGAGAAGACATGTTCAATTCTGAGAATTGTTACTTTGCCAAAACTAGGTTGATTAGCGCTTTCTGATCAACTTCTGCCCGCGTTCTCCAATCCAAGTATATCTGTTCGTTCTCGTCTTGAGCAAGGTATCCATACCGAATGTAGCGGTCGATATTTGCGCTGACTTTCCACCCAGGAAGTTTGTCGCGTAACATGTCTTCAACTTCCTTCCGCGTTGCTTTTCCCTTCTTGGAAATTATGTACGAGATTGTGACTGCTAGACCTGCAAGGTCATCTATTCGCCATCCTACCATCTTTGCCTCTTTCGGTGTTATTTCTCCTCTCAGAGTAATGTAGAATCTGGCTCTGTCTAACTGCTCTACGTTTGGCTTCTCAACAGCTTTTTCCTCTTCAAAAACAGTTTTCACCTGCAAGTCAAGCGCTTTCAGATTGTCATCCAAGATCTTCAGAACTTTCGGATAGTCTGAGCCTAAGGCCTTTCGAAGCTCCCAGCCTTTCACGCCTGGTTTCAGGTGTCTCTTGTAAAAGAGCAGATGAGTCGCTCTTTTGAGTTTGCTAGCGTAAATGGCTTTTCTTTTGCTCAATGGAGATCCCCCTTCTTCCACCTCGTCCAGTCCTCTACCGAGACCGCTATCGGAATGGACACAAGCTGCTTCTTGCCGATTTTGGTTTCAGGTTTTTCATTTGGTTTTATGAAGATTTCCTCTTCCAACGGATGAATTTCCAACGTTGCGTAACCGTACGTAATCAAAAAGCTACTCATGAAAGCTCTTTGAACTGTTTCTTCATAAGTCTCTGCGCCAATAAAACTCCAGTATGGCATCTTGCAGTTTTCGCCCTCCTTTTGAACACGGCTTTCCAGTTCTTTCCAGAAGTTCTCCAGTTCCTCTGAGAAGGCTTCATCTCGCAAAATTCTTTCTTTCAGGAGTTGCTCTCTCGTAGCAGAACCTGTTTCAACTTCAGCTGGCGACCTTTCTTTCCACCTTTCAGTAATAGGTAACAAATTCATCCAGTATGCAGTTGCTTCAGCCAAGCTGTGAAGCGAAATCTGCTCTAGCTCGATTATTGGATGCCAGGCTTGGACAAAGGTTCCCACGATCTCATCTTTCTGCATGCTTCTGAGCTTCTCTTCAAGGAGAAACGGATCGATATAAAGAGAGGTTGACCGATGTCTGATCCATTCGCCTTGAAGCTTAATAACTGATGCCAGGCGATGTATTGTCTCAGCATCCAGACACAAGTCTTCTGGGATTGTCCATTCGGGAAAATATTCCTTGACTGTGCTGATGTTTTCATTCACGTTTATTAGGAACGGGTCAAGTGAACGTTCTTCAACAGATTTGCATGTTTCAATTATCTGCGAAAGTTTCTCTCTTCCTGCCTTTTCTTTTTCCTTCTTCGGCAGCATTAGGCTACCTCTCTAATTATTGATTTTCCTTCAATATTTTGCACGGTGATTATGTTCACGTCTTCCTTTGCAAAGGTTATTTGGCTTGGTGTGATAATCATGTATTGAGCATTGGCGTCTGTCACGGTTGAAATGAGCATTTTTGCGATCAACTCGCGGTTCTTTGGGTCCATGTGGACGTCATATTCGTCAACGGCGCGGAACGGCGAACGTACATGTTGTTGTAAGGCTAGTAGGAAGCTCATGATTGCTGTTGTCCTTTCTCCTCCGCTTTGAGTATAGGCATCAAGCGGAACTGGCCTTCCGCCTTTGAAGCCCACTAGTATTTCAAGTCCGGCTGCTTCAATGTCATGCTCGTTAATGAGTCCAACTTCTCCAACTGCTTGGGTTTGAGTCAGAATCTTTTGGTATTCCAAGTTGGCGCGATCAAGGAGACTTTGGATTACCGTACGCCATGCATGCGTCCGAGTTTTCACTTCCTCTAAGGTCTTCTCGCGGTTCTCGGCTACGAGTTGTGCTTTTTCTTTCAACTCTAAGTAGAGTTTTGAGTAGTTTTCATACATTCGCTCTATGTCTTCTGAAACATCTGCGAGAGTAGCGAGATGGCCTTCGGTGACTCGCATCTCGTCAAGGATCTCCCCGATGCTTTTTAGAACTGCTATCCTGGATCCAGTCTGCTCTGCCTTTTCGACAACCTCATCGAGATGCTTTTTTGCGTCTTTTAGTTCTTTTTCCATAACTTCAATGTTGGTGATGGCGTTTTCCCTGCGATACTGCAGTAACGCAATCTTGATGCGGATGTCCAAGGCTTGGTTGTTGACCTTTTCAACTTCCTCTTCCGAATTCCTCATTTTCAACTGGCTTGCATCTATTACTGGGTTCAACTTGGAAAGTTGCTGCCTAGAGTTTTCGATTGATAATTTCAGATTTTCACTTTTCAAAAGTCTGAATTGTGGCAGGTTTCCCTTTGAGGGTGGCACCGTTTCGCCGCACTGACTGCTGCCTATCTGAGTAGCGGTCTCCATCATTGACATTTCCTCTAGGAACTGCTCACATAGCGTTATTGTTGACTCGTTCGTGGCTTTCTCGCGCTCAAGGTCTAGGCGTTCCTCAAAAAAGGTTTTCGACTCCAGTCTCAGTTTTTCTATTTCATTTCGTTGAGCTTGTAAGCTCTCTCCTGCGGTAATTGTCTCTATCTCTATTTGGCCTAGGATATTATGCTCCTTTTTTCTGTTTGCTTCTAATTCGGTAACAGCTTGCTCCCTTCGGACGACTTCAGCCCATGCAAGCTCCCTTTCTAGAAATCTTCTTTTTGCTAGGAGCTGTTTTTTCTCTTGAAACCTATCATATTGTTCTCTCCAGTAGTTAAGCGTCTGTTCGGCCGATTCTAAGAGTTTACCCATTGACTCTTCTTGGCTTAAGGTGCGACTTAGTTTCTTCTGGGCTTGCAGCACGTTCTCTCTGTAGGCTTCGAGTCCAACCGCAGCCTCAACCATTCGTAGCTTTTCTTGCGGAGAAAGAACGGTAAACTGTTCTACCATGTTTTGATGCATAATTATGAGAATGTTATCTGGGTCAACGCCCAATCTGGAGAGGAGTCTGTCAACATCGTTTTTTGTAGCAGCCCTGTTCTCAAGCTCAGACCAATATTTGCCGTCTCGTCGCAAAACACGAGTGAGAAAAATCTGGTCTTTGTCATACTTGGATACCAACCTGCTTTTGCCTCTCTTCGTGTTGTCAAGTATTATGGTGATGCGGGCCTGATCCTTTCCCCAACGTATCAAGTCGCTCAACTTTCTGGATCGTTCTGTGTATGATTGCCCTAGGGCTACTGAAATGGCGAGCAGGAGTGACGATTTTCCAGAACCGTTAGGCCCGCATATTACGTTCACACCCGATTTGAACGGTACCCTAGCATACTCATAACTCATGAAGTTCTCCAGGATTACTTCTTGAATCAACACTGATGCTTTTTCCTCTAAGGCGTCGTAATAGAGGTGAAAATTCTCTTATTAAAACAATTGGGCAACGTTTCGTTCAAAGCTAACTCTGGTCACATTGCAGTTTGACATGTAGATTTGCAGAGTCACACCTGCAAAGTTTCATAAGCAGAATTCGGCAAACTAGGTGTTGAGGGTTTCAACGTGGTTGTTGCTGGAAAGATCTTCAAGCTTTCAGACCCGCTGTCTGTGGCTGAGATCGCTTCAAGGCTTGAAGATTATCGTGTTGAAGAGGATTATGAGGAGGGCGACTTCAGGTTCAAGTTGTTGACAGAAGTTGTCGGTCTTCTTCCAAAGGGTAATATGCTCAAAGGCATCTACTCGCATGATTACGTGATTCACGTTTTTCATAGAGGAAAAGTCGCTCCGTTGCCGTGCACAGTTGAAGCATTGTTCAGCTTTGTTCAACATCAGGATACTACCTTTTTGACCATAGTTGAGAAGAAGCGACTAGCAAATTTCATCGCGAACAAACTCAGCGAGATGATCTTCGAAAAAGTAGGCGGGATATTGGAAGCTAGAATCCCACCTGAAACCTTGAGACAGTTTCACCTGAAAAATCCTGAGGAAACAAAAATCACATTCTTCGACAATGTTGACATACCGAACGTAAACAAGCTTTCACTTTATGGGCCTGACTTGGTCAACACGTCGCTTTTTGCAGATTATGCCAAGCATGGTGACCTCTGGTACGTCGTCGCCAGATCAAAGGAATTCGGCTATGTCGTAGGCATAACGAGAGATGCATCAGTGACGGTCTTCAATATAACAGAAAAAGAGAAATACGTGGATTATGTTGCAAGAGATATTTACCCATTAATAACAAAATGACTTCACCGACAACTGGAGTCTCATTAATGAAATCGAAGACATTTGTCACTTCTTCATATAGCATGCGTTGCCGGAGCATACTCTTTGTGGCTTTCTCTAGAGGCACTTGAAATCGGGAAACGTCGATTTCCAGGTCAATTACCTACGCTACGAGCAAGATCGTAGAAATGCAAAGCGTATTCTTATATACAAATTTGCAGAATCTTAGATCGCTCGTGGGTCACGTATTAAGCTGCTAGGCATTCTGGTGAAAAAAATGGGGAGAGCGTTTCGATATTTCCTGAAAATGACTATCTTTGCAATTATCTTTCTAATGATTGTCAGCAGTGTTGGTTATGCTTTGATGGTTACTAAGAGTGTTAAAGGATCCCCGAGATCCATTTCTGAAGAAGAGCATTGCCTGGCAAACCTGAATCAAGAAGTTCCAGGTTCCATTGATTCCATTCAGAAGCACGCAAATCTCAACGACTTCGAAGCCAATAATAGTGCACCTCTGCCCGACGGGGATTCTAGTCAATTGGTCATCGGCTTGAACAGCATGTATCCTGGAGACTACAATAGCCTCGTAGAAAAGGTGTCCAAGTTTGGCGGTAATATCTTGCACAACGTCTCGATTAGAGGGGAACCTATCGCCTTAGTTGCCAACTTG
>JBGPBD010000002.1:0-13027 GCA_041481045.1 Bathyarchaeia archaeon
GAGTATACACGTACCTAACTGACCGAGTAGGTGTAGGACTGAAGCAACTCATGGCTGGTAACAGAAAATGGAAGCTGGACCTCATCAGCAGAAACGACTTGATGAGCTTTTCCGAGAGAGCCTCAAAAGTCACAGGCATACTTATGCCTGATGAAATAGAAAAGGATGCAATTGAAAGAATCCTAGGCTAATTCCTCCCTTTTCTTTTTTCGAAAATTCCAGAGTAAACCTTAAATTATGGCAAATTATCAAGCAGCAAAAACACCACAGGAGAGGGCCAAAATGGTAAAAAACATATCACCATACGGTGTTGCCTTGGAGCAGTTAAGACTAGCCGCGGAAAAACTCGAACTAGACCCTGGAATACACGAAATGTTGACAGTCCCAAAAAGATCACTTATGGTTTCTATCACAATCAGAATGGATGACGGCAAAATCGGAGTCTTCAACGGCTGCCGAGTACAGCACATGGACGCAAGAGGACCATTCAAAGGCGGCATCCGCTATCACCCAAACGTCAACTTGGACGAAGTCACTGCGCTATCAATGTGGATGACATGGAAATGCGCAGTCGTCGACATTCCCTACGGCGGCGCAAAAGGCGGAGTCTGCTGCAATCCAAAAGTGATGTCAAAGGGCGAATTAGAAAGAATGACGAGACGATACACAAGCATGATCTTCGACTTTATTGGTCCGTACCGCGATGTCCCAGCCCCAGACGTCTATACGGACTCGCAGACGATGGCCTGGATAATGGACACTTATGGCCAGATTAAAGGCTATAGCGTCCCAGAATGCGTCACAGGGAAACCCATCAGCATCGGCGGTTCGGAAGGAAGAGCAGAAGCCACGTCACTAGGGGTCGACATATGCGCAAGAGAAGCAGCCAAGCAGTTGAACATGAAAATAAAGGGATCAACAGTTGCAGTTCAAGGCTACGGCAACGTAGGCTGGAACGCCGCCAAAATAGCTTACGATTGGGGCGCTAAGATCGTAGCGGTAAGCGATTCAACGGGCGGAATATACTGCAAAGAAGGGTTAAACCCCTACAAGGTGTACGAACACAAAAAAGAAACAGGATCAGTTGTCGACTACGAGGGAAGCGAAAAAATAACGAACGCGGAGCTTCTCGAAACGAAGTGTGACATACTCATACCAGCTGCCCTAGAAAACGCGATGACAAAAGACAACGTAGACAACATAAAAGCAAGAATAATAGCAGAGGGAGCAAACGGACCCACCACGCCGGAAGCAGACAAAGCACTTCACGAAAAGAAGATAATCCTCATCCCAGACATATTGGCTAACGCAGGCGGAGTAACAGCAAGCTACTACGAATGGGTTCAAAACTTGGAACGTGAGCACTGGCCGGTGGAAGAAGTAAACACGAAACTGGAAGCCAAAATGACGAAGGCGTTCAACGACGTTTACGCAGTGACAAAGAAAGAAAAATGCACCATGCGAACCGCAGCGTTAATGCTCGGCGTTGGCAGAGTGGCTGAAGCAATAAAAGTGCTGGGCCTGTGGCCCTAAAAAATAAAAAGCATATTCCCCGTTTTTGTTTTTGTTAAAAGGCCAAAGTTGGATCGTGATTCCCTAATTCTCTTAAGGTCTGGTATAGGTTTTTAGACTACGTTTCTTATATCACCCCGCAAACAGTAGCTTTGATGAGAAGAGGGGGAGCAATCATGCCGAAAACGATCGATGCAACGATTCGCAGTCTAGATTTCAATTTTGAGCACTCGACTGCAAAAATTGTTGCCAACAGAAATTGTCAAGAAATCAAGCTTGCTGGACTGAATGTGGGTCCTTTTGAAGAAGGGAATGAATATGAAGTCTATTATTGGGTTGCTTTGGAACTCGAAAAATCTGGAATTGTCCACTTCCGTGAAGACGAGCATTTGACCGTTCCCAAGCTTAACAAGCTTCAATGGTCTGAACGGGTTCAAACGGCAGGACTGATTTCCAGATTGCCTGAGGATTTTTATCCGAGACTTCGACGATGCCTGACAGATCTGAAAAAGAACGCTGCAAAAGCTCCGGAGAAAGTGTTGGAAAGTGAGAAGGCTAGGCAATTAACGAGGGACATTATAAATTCAAGATTGAAAAAGATTGTCTCAATAGCCTCTGCGCCAGCTCAGACAGATCAGGCGCTGAAGAATCTTACTAGTGAGGATAGGTTTCTTTACGAGCAGCTGTACACGTTGATTAATCAGTGGCGAGTGCGCATATTGGAATATGAGGGGGCTGAAGAATGACTGAAGGACTGGAGACTGTAGATCCGCAGGAGCAGTTTCAAGAGTTTCTGAAGATCGAAAGATATCGACAAAGAATTTCACAGATGGCAGTAGGCGGCAGAACGTCAATAATAATTGATTTTGAAGATCTTTTGGCTTTTGACCAAAGGCTTGCAGAAGAACTCTTAGAAAGACCGGATGAATACCTAAGACACGCCAACAACGCGGCCTATGATCAACTGCGAATAGAAGATCCCGAATTCGCTGAAAAACTAGAAGCTGAAACAATCGCTGCGAGAATAGTGAAGCTGCTCGAACCTGCGCGGTTGCGTAAACTTGGGTCTGACCACATTGGAAGACTCGTAATGGTTGAGGGCATAGTTGTCCGCTCAACACCTGTCAGGCCGATGGTGATGCAAGCAGCATTCAAATGCAAGAGATGCGGCGAAATAACACCCGTGAACCAGACAGGTCAATTTGTAAAGGCACCCTTCGCCTGCAGCAATCCTAGTTGCGCTGCAAAAGGACCGTTCGATTTCGTGCAGGAGGAGTCATCATTTATAGACTCCCAAGACCTTCGCCTTCAAGAGAGACCTGAAGATCTTCCCCCTGGACAGCTTCCGCGCACGCTGAACGCTAAACTCGTAGGAACCGAAATAGTTGATGTTGCAAGACCGGGAGACCACGTTTCCATAGTTGGCGTAGTCCGCGCGTTCGCCCCCGCTCGACCAGGAGTCGGAAAACTTCGAACCTTCATACTTTTCTTGGACGTCAACTCCATCGAGGTCTTGGGCAAAGAACCTGAAACCTCAATGCCATCGCCTGAAGAAGAAGAGAAAATCCTTGAGCTTGCAAAAGACCCGTGGATACATAGGAAAATCATTAATTCAATTGCACCGTCGATTTATGGGTATGACCACGTGAAAGAGGCGATAATGTATCTTCTTTTCGGCGGAGTACAGAAGGTTCTTCCTGACATTACAATTAGAGGAGAAATCAACTCGCTCTTGGTAGGAGACCCTGGAACAGCGAAATCTCAACTGCTACAGTATGTGGCCAGGATCGCGCCTCGCGGCTTGTACACTTCTGGACGCGGAACAACCGCGGCTGGGTTAACAGCGGCAGTCCTAAGAGAGAGGGGCGGCGGAATGACCCTCGAGGCTGGCGCTCTTGTGCTGGCTGACAAGGGAATCGCTTGCATCGACGAAATGGATAAAATGCGCCCAGAAGACCGTGTTGCCATCCACGAGGCCATGGAACAACATACGGTTTCAGTTGCCAAAGGAGGCATTGTCGCGACGTTGAATGCGAGGACAGCAATACTTGCAGCTTCAAACCCCTCTTTAGGAAGGTTTGAGCCCCATCGCACTGTAGCTGAAAACATCACGCTCCCAGTCACAATACTCTCAAGATTTGATCTAATCTTCGTCTTGCGAGACGTGCCGAACAAGGAATCAGACAGCAAAATGTCTGCGCATATCCTCGAAATTCACAGAAAAGGACTGAGCCCCGTAGAGCCGCCTATACCGATTGATCTTATGCGAAAATACATTACCTACGCAAAGGGGATCAGGCCAGCTCTGACCACAGATGCAACGCAGCGCATAAACGACTTCTACCTGGCAATGCGTGGTGCAAGTGAAACTGAAGGCTCGCCTGTGGCAATATGCGCGCGCCAGCTGGAATCTCTTGTCCGAATAGCTGAAGCAAGAGCCCGCTCAGCCCTCAGAAAGGAAGTCTCAGCAGAAGATGCTGAAGCCTCCATAACTATCATGAAGAAGTCTCTTGAGGAAGTTGGAATAGACCTATCCTCATACAAGATGGACATAGACATAATAATGACTGGAAAACCCAAAAGCGTGAGAGACAAACTGCAGACCGTCCTATCGACACTGATGGAACTGGAAAGAGAAACAGGCATGGTTGAACGAACAGCGCTTCTGAACGAATTAGAGGACAAATACAGGGTTCCAAGGGGAGAAGCAGAACGCCTAGTCGGACAACTGCTGCGTGAAGGAACAATATACGAGCCCAGAGAAGGATATCTGAAGAAGACATAGGATGCGCACACTGATCATCGCGAACCGATTGAAATCATGATTCATTCCAAAAAAAACGTCGAAACTATAGTGGTTCAATGCTGAATAACGCGCGCGCGAGATAGAAAAGCGGCTAACGAGATTGTAAGAGTTATACGGCAAGAACTGAAGTTCTAGCTTTTTTTTATGAAATATAGGTGATTTTCTTGTCTTCTTCTTTCTTTGTTTCCCCAGCCTGCAGGGCTCTTTTTTCTTCAATCTTCTGCAAACGCGTGACCATTTTTTCTGCTTTGACAATCTCTTCGTCTAACCCTGTCAGATTCAAGTCAAATTTGAACATGGCATGCAGTATTTCCAGCACGCTTTTGGCAGCTTCAGGGTCTGGCAGGTATCCTCGGGTTTCACCAAGCAAGCATAGGGCGTCGACTTTTTTGAAATGCGCCATGCCCAATATAAGCCCAGCCGTGCCAACTATGGGGCTTCCCGTTGGGCTTATCCCAGCGCCGGCCTGCAACGCCTTGTCCAAGAGCTCTTTGCTTGTTGCTGCAGCGACAACTTTCGGCTTGTCTTTGGTTTCTATTCGATATCCACCTATTGTCACGATCGTCGAAACATTGTGTTTCTTGGCGAAATCCAGTAGTTGATCTGATATCTCGTACTGGCCTTCGATTGTTTGTGCTTGACTGTCACCTGTAAAAAAGATAAGATCATTCTTGCTGTTTTTGCCTTTATAGTAGTAGAATGTTCCGCTGAGGAGCCTGACGCCTCCTTTCTTGCTTACCAGAACAAAATATGGGAAATGCGGCGAATAGAGGCTTGCAAATTTCTCAGCGTTCAACTGCTTGACCAAATAGCGTATAGCGATTTTGCCCACCAAACCGAGACCGGGGAGACCTTCGATCAGAATAGGATTGTTCAAGTCAGTCTTTGCAAATTCTTTGATGAAAGTTTCTTTCATCCTTCTGAATCCTCCCATTTTAGGAGCATGCGGTACTTGAGGTATTTGTCGTCTGGCGAGAATTTCGGCGGATGCGGCACTCGCGTTCTTCCTCCACAATATGGGCACATGTCCTTTTTCAGTGTGTAATTGCTACATTTTTCGCATTTTCTTAGAAGCCAGACCATTACTTCTCCCTTCTGAAGACCCCGTGTCCACCCGCTTTGCTGACGCTCGTCACGACGCTTTCCGCGACTTTCTGCAGGACCTCTTCTCCTTGCTTGTAGTTGTCTGCCAAAACCTCTATGCGGTATTTGGGAGCGGCGACCACGTAGAAGCGAAACTTCGTATTCTTAGACTTCTCTGCCTTCTTTGCATTCAGAAAGGCTTCCTTGATGATATTGACCCCGTTTGGTTTCAGCACGCTGACTTCAACAATGCCCTTTACCTTCACCATGGGAACATGTATTCTTTCTTGTGCCACAGTTGCAAAAGCATTGGCGATTTCTTCAGGAACGCCAATTTTAGTGAGAATCTCTGGTCCTTCCTTGACTGCCCTCTCAAATCCTTCGTACAATCCGTATTCTTTCTCGATTGCTGCTCCAGCTCTTTCGTACACCTGTTCAGGTGACAAACCGACCTTCTCGGCGACGTTCTTCAGAAGAGTTTCAGCCTTTCGTTCCTTCTTCCACGCCATCATTTTTTCGATTTTTTCTCTCTTGGTAACTCTTCTGAGAGACAAGTCTATGTGACCTTTTTCGACGTCCACCCGTAAGACTTTCAGAACAGCTTTTTGGCCTTCACGCACAAAATCACGGATGTTTCGAATCCAGGACGAGGATATTTCGGAAACGTGCAATAATCCTTGTTTATCGTATTCATCCAGGCGCGCATAGGCGCCGTAATCGGTGACATTTTGTATTGTTGCAATTACCAGGTCACCCGATTCAGGCCATTCCTGCCTGCTTCGAACCGCCATCGCTGACTTCATCCCTATTCGAAAATTGCCACTATTTCGCCCTTGATCTTGGCTTTCCCACCAGAAGGTTCTGCTAACACGGTTCCGCAAACATTGCAACTAACCTTATTCACTGCATGGCTGAAAACTATCTGCTCGTTCCCGCATTTCAGGCATTTGACGCGAACGAAACTGCTTCTTGGCCTCGGAATCAGTTTTTCCCAATCTGACATACCATAAACCTCCAACTTAGGCTATCACCAATTTTCTTAATCGCATGCCATCCTTATGTTTCTGGTAACCGCAAACCTTGCATTTCAGCTTCAGAGTCTGCTTCTTAGTAGTCTTCGCAAACTCTCTCTGAAGCGGATATTTCTGACCACCATACCCACGTTTCTTCCTATCATGGGCCCGTTCCCCTTTCGCCAAAGCCCTACGCTTACCAGGCTTGTAAAGAGAAACCGAATGAATCTGATGCTTCTTACATTTACCACAGTAAGTTGTGACCTCTTTCGGAACATTCACTTATACCACTACCAGCCTTCCATAGAAAAGACAACCATGTTCTTATACTTTTTCGCCATCCTATCAAAATGTTGATTCACGCCGAATTCAAGGTCAAAAAACTGCAAGCAGTAGCCACGCCACATCTTCTTGAGATCACTGCCAAATCCTTATATCGAATGCAAATAAAGGAACTGCTTATGGAAAAGAACCCTGAGACAACCCATGACAGGGTAAACGTCATAATGAAGATTCTGCCCATTCTTGCGTTCCTCATACCAATGGTAATTCTATATTCTTTAGATCCAGCTTCTTTTGAAGCAACTTGGAAAGGCAGAACGTTCTACATTTTCTTTGTTTGGTTGGCATCTTTGGAAATCATTCTGGGCTGGGAAACGTTAGTGCCTAGAGTGAGAAAACTAGCGTCTTTGAGAAGCGCTGTGTTCATCGTTGCACTTTTGCTTCCCACTGTATATGTGATCGTTTCTAGCTATGGCGGATTAAACGCCGTGATAGAAGAGTGGGCTCATGCGAACAATGTTGGCTGGTACAACTGGATGCCCCTTTCGATGGAATACTTAGCCTTCGCAGTGCTTTTTGCGTTGTTGATATGGTCTGAATATGGATTTGCAGGTCTGAAGGACTCTGCGATTTCATCGTTGTTTCTGGTTACTATCGGAATGGTTTACACGATAGATAATCTGTATCCCGATGCAAGTTTCACGCCGTTTCAAGCTCTTGTTCCTGCAACGTCCACCCTTGCGGCTAACTTCTTGAACTTGATGGGCTATAGGACAAGTTTCTTGCCTACGCAGATTCCAGGCGCGCCTTGTCTGCAAGTTCAAAGTGGAGCGGTGAGCACGGCAATGAACATAGCGTGGCCGTGTTCAGGCGTTGAGAGTCTCCTGATTTACGCTGTGACGATTCTCTTGTTTCTGAGAAGAAGCCCTATTACGTGGAGACGGAGAACGGCCTATTTTGCCATTGGGGCTATAGTGACTTATTTCATCAACATTTTGAGGATAGCCACGCTTTTCATGATTCAGTTAAACACGGGTGGAGGCTACGTTCTTACTGCCGAGGCGAAAGCATTTCATGATTATTATGGGCAATTGTACTCCATCACGTGGATAATATCTTACCCTTTGATAATAATGGGAAGCCAGCTTCTTCTGAGCAAGGTCAGAAGCTGGAGAGTTGGAAGAAATCTCGGCGTCCCAAATGATCTTCACTCTGTCACTGCTTAGGTGACATCGACCTTTTCAGCCAAGTGTTGTTTAACTAGAATCTTTGCGTTATCCAATGGCAACGACGCAACATCCTCGGCTTGAAACGGCCCATAAGGTTTCATGTCAGCGCCGATTACTGCTGGAACGGGTGCTGCAAAGCGTAAGACGGCCATTTTGTGCTCTTGTTTGGCTTCAACGTTTGGTTTGCGTCCTTGAAGAACCTCTTTGGCTAGATTGCGGTATGCGTCTGAGAAAGCAGAAATGTTTGCGAAGATTCTTTCCTCGTCAATCGTCAAAATATCTGGCTGAGCTTTTTCTCCTTTGCTGGCTTTTGTAACGAGTTTTCTGTACCGAATGCGGATCAGCTCTCGAACCATGCGTTTGGTGTTCTGTGTCTCTTTCTTGAGGAGGCTTGCTTTTACGGTTCTCTTGTCAAGCATTCGGGCTTCTTCTGCCAGTTTCCTGATGTAATCAGCGATCTTGGTGTAGAAATCCGGGGGAAGCCTTGTCAAATCGCTGTTTGGAAGTTCTTGTTTCCAAGTCTTGTACAATTCGTCATACATTCTGCTCTGCTACCTCTGCTCGTTTCTTGCAGATAAGTAGTAATGCTGCCGCTGTTGGCAACTCAACTTTCTGATTCTTGTATGGACCGAAAGTCTGGTCATCGAGCCTGAACCTCGGAGCACCTGACACGAAGACAGTTGCAGTTCCCTTCTTAAAGGCTACTGCGCTCTTAAGGGGGTCAAAAGCTTCAATTGCTGATATGGGAGACTCAACTTTTTTCAAGCCAGTCTTCCCATGTAAGGCGCCGACCAACCTGATGAGTCGATGTATGTCTGTCGTGACAACAGTGTCCACTTTAGCAGACAGAGAATCTATGCACGAGTCAACTACTTTTTTCCATGTTTCAAAACCGACGCCTTTTACGGCTCGATAGGGTCCAACATCATCCCAGCTTTTTAAGATCGTGTCTCTTTTCTGCATAATATTGTCAGCAACATTCTTTCTCAATCCCAGTTTCGCATAATCCTCATGCTTGCCTTTCAGGATTAAGTCGTACATGCATTTGGCGATTCGTCCGCGCCAGCCTGGATCTTCTAGACGAGGTGCACCTGGCAGACTCGGCTTGTTTGCGCCCTTTCGGTGAACACTTGCAAAACCCATGTCTAAACCTAAAGCACAAACGTAATCTACGATCTCTTTCCTTGAAACAACATCAAGCGTTCTGACAGCTTCGCTCTCAACGTGAACATGATAGCCACGATGACCAGAAAAGAAAGCGTGAACGTCCTTCTCTGAAAAACCAAAATCTTGCAACAACATATCCAACAGCTTAACCGTTTCATCCTTCGTGCACTCTAAGCATTCTTCACAGGGCCAAGTCTTAGCGTCAAATTTTTGTCCGCCACAAACTGGACACTCCTCAGGAATAAGACCTCTTCCTTCAAAGCCGCATTTTCCGCAGGTCCAGGTATCATGGATCTTGCCACAAGATGTGGTCAAATGATCAGCGTCTATGTCAAAAATCAAATCTGCACCTAACCAGCCCTTCTTATCCATTTCAGCTTCAGGATCATCGTAGCATGCGCATGAATAATAGGCGTCTGAAGGCACGGCAGTTCGCAAGAAAGCCTTCAGTCCTTCATCACTGAGAAAGCATTTGTGCCGCAGCATTTGCCCTTCAAAGAGAGCGAAGCCGAACTCACGTTTTTCCATAAAAAGGGGCAGCTTGATGAAGGACTGATTTTCTTGGTAATACTGCGCAAACTTTTCTTTGACAAACCTCAGCGAAGATAGAATCACTATTTTCAGCCTTAAGAAAGCAGTATTCAAAGAATCTAATAAGACTTGGTCGCCTAAGTCAACAGACCTTAGCTGCCGTCAATCGGGCGGAATTGACGTGAGAAATATCGGTTGTAAGGAGACTTTGAGAATACTGCAATCATGATGCCTGTTACGTTCTGGTCTCTTGGTAAAAGCATGTCTAGACTGGCCTGCTTGACTTCACTCCTCTCTAGTTCATGAAGATTGGATGTTACAATTCCAGTCGAGAAGGGAAAACCAGAACAGAGGATCTGCGCAATGTCATGAGCTATTACATCTTCTCCAGT
The DNA here is from genome assembly GCA_041481045.1 of Bathyarchaeia archaeon. Classification (GTDB taxonomy): domain Archaea; phylum Thermoproteota; class Bathyarchaeia; order Bathyarchaeales; family Bathycorpusculaceae; genus DASPTR01. The sequence continues at coordinate 10,016 of JBGPBD010000002.1, forward strand.
AGCCGTGAAAACTCTGCCAACACCACCTCCGAAAAGTAGTAGGTGCCCGTTTCCAACAGGGACGTAAGCTATTGAAGCTCTCGCATTCTCTGAAGCGGTGATCTTTCCCAGTACTTCGCCTCCATTTTTCAGAACTTCGGAGACGTAAGCCCCAACTTCTGCATCGGGGTATCGCAGATCTAGCGCTTTTGAGAAATTGGATGAGGCAGTAGCGAATCTTTCGCTTTCTTCTGAAGTTCCATTAAACAAGTCATATCCCAAGACCTGAGTTTGAACTTCGCTAAAATTATCCGCAGAGAACAATTGGACACTCTTTCCTTTAGAGCCTGAAAAGTAGCCGAATGCATCTCCTATCCAGATCAATGTGCCGCCGGATCGAATCCAGTTCCCAATCAAGCTCACATTGTTTGCATGGACTGTATCCGGAAGGACCCCTGAAGGAATTACGATCACACAATCTTTATTGTTTAATGCCTCGTCTCTTAGTTTTTCTGCATCCACGACTATTATGGGGGCATTGTAGCCCCTGAGCTTAAGCTCAATCGGAATATGATCCAGAAGACCGATCCAGCTCGCCTCACTAACTAAGGAAGAAGGATAATTCTGGTCATAATAGATGAAAATGGTCTTATCCACACTTCCATTAGACATGGAAGTCAAAGGAACTGCGGAGACTTCGATATCTACGGGATATCTAGCTGATTTTACCTCATAGTTTATTCTGAAATAGCCTTCACCTGCATGACTAAGGTCCAGAACTTGAAAATCGACATTCTGAGGTATCAAGGGCAGTGCAAAAACCAGCAGCTGAGCAACCAACAATGCCACAAACATCAGTGCTAGAACCTTTGACGGATTAACTGCATGCCAATGTATTCTAAGTGATGACGTGCTGTCATTTACTCGCCTTTCTTGAGAAGGGTCATCTGACATCTCGGCTCTTTTCTCTTTTTCTAGAATGAACCCCATCGTTTCCCATAGACAAAGGATAATTGCACTCACCCCCAGGACTCCCGATATAAGAAGGATGATCCAACCTGCATACTGCTCAAAAAAGGAAACGGTAGAGTATACTGTTCCAACGCTAAGTAGCGGAGTAAATACGGCTAATGGATAAAAGAAGAAGAGGGGTCCGCCGAAGCCAATTAGAAACGTTGAAGCGGAGACCGAAAGCACCTTTATTTTGTTCAAATTTTGTCGGTAGAGGCCCCAACTCAGGATCAAGAAGGGAAGTATCCACAGAATATGCTGAGGGTTTACGAGCAAAGAAGTAACGTAGATTGCCAATAATATAGCAATGTGCCCTGAAAGGAAGGCTCTCAAGAAATCTTTCTGTTTCGAAAAACAAGCGAAGCTGATGAACATTATCAATATGAGACTGACAAGTGTTAGGCTTATGAAAACCAGTCCCGAGTTAGAAGATATCAGTTGCAGTAGCCATTCCATTCCAGGGATCTGCACAATACTAAAGATTGTCAGGCCTCCGACAGACGTTATGCTTTCCGTCCTGGCGAAGACGTCGTGGATCATATTACTATTAATTAGAGGAAGGGAAAAGATAGCCGCCGGAGCCAGAATTCCTACAAAGAACGTTGAACAGTGGGCAAGCGCCTTTCGAAGATTTCTGGGTGTTCTTGACGATTCACTTGTCTCAAGCTTGGCAATTGAAAAAAGATACAGTGGAGTAAGATAGATCGGGAAGATTTTGAGCATTACTCCAATGCCAATCGCAATTCCAGATGAGAAGTATTTCCGATTGCATAATAAACAAAACGCTAACACCGTCATCAACGTAGGAATGACGTCGAATTGCCCATGAATTGAATCGATGAAAATAACCAGTGGATTGAGAAACCATAGAATGAAAGACATTTTTGCGCGTTTCTCATCCATCAGCTCTTTCACTATACTGTAAAGAATTATGCCTATCAGCACGTCAGCGATAATCAACGGAAGTTTAACAAGAATATTGAAAAGGGGAGAAGTGATTATTGGGGGCAGTTTCCAGCTTTCTATCGAAAGGCTCAGAGTGTCTACCCGCACTCCCAACAAATTGGGACTTAGAGAGAAACTAGCCAATGCAAGAGCGGGATGTATGATGTAGGCCCATAACGGAGGATAGCTAAAAGAGTTAGTGGTATAAACGTTAAGTCCCGCCAACAAATCATTAGCAACGATGTAAAACACTCCGACATCGTTGGGATCGGAGGAAAATGGCGCGAGAACGAGCCTTAATACAAACCCAATGAAAAGCAGATTCGGCAATGTGATACTCTGCAGAGTAAAGCGTCGTCTAAACATTCTGTTTTTCAATGGCGACCATAAGCTCATCCTAGATATCCCACGTTTGATCTGCATGACGGATTTTCCTTCTCCTGTCCTTTCATGCAAGTGTGAAGTATGATATCCTTGCTTGTTAACAATATTGATAAAGCTTTTCGGCAGATCTGGTCTACCAACTTCTTTGATGGCTTATGGATTATGAAAACTATTAAGTAGTTCTTTCAGTTTTCTAGGTCTACACCACGCGTAGGCCATAAGCTAGGACGTATTGAAGGAATGCCACAAAACCTTCCGTTGGTCACTATTCTTGTACTAAACTGGAATGGAGAAAGAGTGATAAGGCCAAGTCTGGAGTCAATAACAAAGTTAACATATCCGAACACTGAAGTCACCGTTATCGACAACAACTCAACGGATTCATCAATGGAAATTGTTTGCAAAGAATTTCCCCAGTTCCAAGTCATAAGAAATAACAAGAACCTAGGGTTTGCAGCAGGAATGAACGAAGGTATCAAGAAAGCAAAAGGGGATCTAATCCTTCTATACAACAACGATGCCGTTACACACCCAAAGAGCCTCTCGACACTCGTAAAAAGGGCTCTATCTGACAATTCAATAGGCTTGGCAGGTGGACTCATTCTTTACTATAAACCAAACAACGTTATTTGGTCAAAGGGCTGCATGTTCGATCTAGTTACTGGAACAATATGGTCAGAAGGGCTCGGCCAA
>JBGPBD010000003.1:0-12218 GCA_041481045.1 Bathyarchaeia archaeon
CAGAACTACGAAGTCCCCCTCCAAACAGACTATGGGACAGTTGCGAATATTTATCAATTCAGGACGAGCGACAAAACAACACTTTGGGGAAGCCAAATCAGTCCCGCCACACTATCGAATATACTGGCAGACATCACTCTGGACCCAAGCCTCAACGGAAACTATGTAGACATGTTCACTCAAGCATCCGACCAATACTCTATTCCAGCATACGGCCTTCCAGCAGGAAACGTTTCTCTGAACAGCGTCCAAACCGCTGCATTAAGTCACAGTCCAGATCCTCAAACGATGCTCCCCACACAGTTTTTCAAGATAACAATTCCAAATCTAGGAACATACGTAGAAAATTCGGGATTTCTTAACCTTGGAAAATGGACAGTCTATTATCCCGCGGTAAGCTACTTGATGCGTTTTATTTTCGGAGTCTATGGATCACATAGTTATATCTGGACGGTTTCAACAGCTGCACAACAAGGATACAACGCGACTCAAAACTACATTCAGCCACCCGCACAATGGCAAAGCAAAACAGTTACCATAGCCACTGGAGGCGGTTCCGGTTTGTCCTGGCCTAACTTCACTTGGGGTGACCTATTCGGCGCCGGAAACATTGAGGCTTTCCTAATCATAGGCGCGATAATCGTTCTGGTCGTCACGGTTTTCAACCCGGGAGTATGGGCGAATATCCTTCATAGACGAAAAGAATGAATCATCTTTGGGATGGTAGACGTTTTTCTGGTTTGATGTAGATGGACAAGCAACATAGGAAGATAGCAGTATTCTTCTGGTCTGCGTTATTTGTTACTTGCGTGGTTAGCCTTTTCGACCTTTTGTTGATTAGTCCTATTCATGAGGGAGGCCATCTACTAGGATGCTCGATATTAGGCATTAAAGTTCTTAGACTTACTTGGACAGGTGTTAAATTTGTCCCCGTTTCTGACTGGCGTCAAAATGTCGTTGGTTCCATGGGAGGAATCACGGCAGCAGTGGTCGTATGCCTAATCTATGTTCTCTTGACTCATAGTCGTTTGTCTCGAATGGTCTCCAAGTTTCCCATGTTGACAAGAGCTATTCTAGTGACTGACATCATGGTTCAGATAACTAGTGCAGTTCTTGAAGGTTCTTCCTTGCCCATGTATCACCAAGTCTTTGGACTCGTCCCATTCGCTTTCGTCATTACGTGGGGATTCTCTTCCTTTTCCGTTTCTTGGCAATCGCGAAAAAATCTTAGCGTAGAATCATTTGGAGAAGTCGATCGACTCCATCCACATTGAAACAGAATCTTTGAATTCATCCGTTTGTTTCTTTTTCTTTGGCATTAAGGAATACCCGACCAAAAACGCTTAGTCTATATGTGGACTTGTTTTTCTAGTTTTCTGAAGGGTTCAGATAAGAGGACTGGCAGCTCTGAGTTTTTCCAAGTACGGTACAGTTGTGTGGTTCAGTTTTGAATTCTAGAGTACGGTACAGCTTAGAGAGTACAGTACACTTCAGACAGTACGGTACAGTTGAGAGAGCATAAGGAAGCATAACGGATATGCTTTTCAATTAGCGGTGTGCATCTTGAAACAACTATCTGTGACGGGCGGTGACTTGATGGGAATCGGGCGGAGTTGTATGAGACAATACCACCAGTCTTATGGAAAGTCGGCGATGGAAAAATACAATACCGTACCCAAAACCAATAAAGTCCGAGCGATTGTCATGGACACCTTGGACAATACTCCATGCTTTAACCATAGCTTAAGGTGCGCGCGCTGGCGAGGCAGCATTGAATCTTTTGTCAAGATAGGCATTCACGTTTTTTGAGTTGAGCCATCAGCGTTTTCTTGATTTTCTCGAGCTTGGGGCTAAGTTCGACTGGATATACTGGCGCATTCCTCAGCTTTTTGTATCTGCCGGGAAGCCCAGAAAGGTTTCTCAGAGCATTCTCCCTGATCCTTTTCAACTGGGGCATATCGTAGACTATGTTGCCTTTTTCCATGACTTTCAGCAAGAGGGCTCGGCCTTCAACTTCCTCATCCTCTAGACCTATGATGTCTTTGACATAGTTTCCTCGATTGTCTTCTTGTCTGAAAACTTGCTTCTTTCCAGGAAGCGTTATCTTGCCTTTGCTTAGTTTCATGGCGGGTACAAATGCTCCGTTCTCAACCTTGCCTGAAAGTTTGTAAACAACGTCAACGTAAGGCCTATCATAAGAGGTGCTCATTCTTGTGCCAACACCGAATGAATCAATCTTTGCTCCTCTTCTGACGAGTTCGGCGACCCTGTACTCGTCTAGATCTCCGCTCGCGAATATCTTGACATATCTAAGATCATTCTCGTCAAGTATGGACCTCACTTTCTTGCTTAGATCGACTAGGTCTCCGCTGTCCAGCCTGACGCCGCTCAGCCTGTGTCCCTCCTTCTCCAGTTCCTTCGCGACTACAGCAGCATTTTTCGCACCTTTCAAGTCATCATAAGTGTCTATGAGGAACGTGGAGTTTTCAGGGAAGGCCTTTGCAAAGGTTCTGAACGCGTCAATTTCCTTGTCAAAAAACATGACGTACGAGTGAGCCATGGTTCCAAAAACAGGAATCCCGTATTCCATGCCCGCCAACACGTTAGATGTCCCATCACATCCAACCATGTAACTGCATCTGGCAGCTTTCATCCCGGCATCTGTTCCCTGCGTTCTTCTCAAACCAAACTCTATTACTGACCTGCCTTTTGCCTCGGTCACCACTCTCGCAGCTTTTGTCGCAAGTGTAGTCTGCAAGTTGATAGTGTTCAAAACAAAAGTCTCGATCAGTTGGGCTTCTATTATTGGAGCCGTTACTCTGATCAATGGCTCGTCAGGAAAGGCCACTGTTCCTTCAGGAACAGCCCAGACTTCACCAGTGAACCTAAAATTCCTCAGGTAATCCAGAAAGCCCTCTTTGAAACCTTGCTTTCTCAAGTAGCCGATTTGCTCTTTGCTAAATTTGATGTTTTTAAGAAAGTACAACATCTGTTCTAGGCCAGCAAAGACGAAATATGACCTGTTCGGCGGAAGTCTTCTTATGAACAAGTCAAAGTTCGCCAGTTCCTCCCTTTGATTTTCGAAGTAACCAGCACACATAGTCAGTTCATAAAAATCAGTTAGAAGGCTCATATTGTCCTCATTAACAAAATCAAACCAGTTTTTCTTCACTCTAACTCACGAGGAGGTATTGCTTCCAACAGTCTTAAGAATGTTCATTTTTGGTTTCGTTTGTCACATATACATCATTGTGGCTACTTTAACCGATCTCTCTCCACTTTTCATGAAGTACGTTTCCAATAAACGTTTATTTGTGTGCTCCAAGGTTGTCCATCTTGGATTAGGGAACCACGCATGTCTGTTTTGTCGACCAACACGCTCAGGCGACTTTCCCTCGGTTTCCCCACGCTAGATCATGTTTTTTCAGGTTTTGAAGCTGGAGATTTTGTGGTTTTGCGTGGTAATGCAGCTTCTTACACGTGTTTTGTTTTGTCAGTTAGAGCTCAGCTTGCGCTTGAGCGAGGCGGTTTAGGCTCTTCAATTGTTTTTGTTGACGGCGGCAACATGTTCGACCCGTATTTGGTGGCAGAAATTGCTTGCGGATACGGTTTAGATTCAAGGACAGTTCTTGAGAAGATTAGTGTTTCACGTGCCTTTACCGCGTATCAACTTTCATCATTAATATTAGAAGATTTGGATTCTGCTTTGAAAGGGAATAAAGCTGGATTGTTAATTGTTTCAGATATTGCTTCTTTGTTTTTAGATCGTGATGTGCCGAAGATTGAAGCTGAAGAACTTTTCATTAAAATCTGTGTAAAACTTTCTCAAATCGCAGGAACGAAGCAAACAATTGTCGTTGCAAGCTTTTTTCCTGAAAAACGTTCAATGCGAGGCTGGTTTTTTGAAACGGTGCTTTTCGACAAATGCAACGTTTTGGTAAGGGTAAAAAAGACAGGCAGAATTCTAACTTTTGCTCTAGACGATCATGTGCAGCTTAAAACTTTCAACATTGCTTTCACGATCGACAACAATTCTTTAGCCTCTTTTATGGGGATGTAAACCTTGGGAAGAACTGTTCCATCATATAGACAAGCGTTGGAAACGGAGATCAGCCGGTGGGAAGCTTTCCGTAAAGCTCTGCTTGGAAGAGACGTTGAGGCTTTCGACAAGATGATGAACGCGTGCAGAATGCATGCGTCTGCTGCTGGCATGTCAACAAGGGCCATTCTTTCTGAAGCAATGTTCATTTCAATTCTGCTCAGCCAGCAGAAGGAACTTGTGGAGATCAAAGAGAGCCTTGGGCGACTGGAAAGACAGCTTCGTCAAACTTAATCCTGTTCGAGGCTGGCTGTTTGATGTTTACCCTTCAGGCACAAACGAAATCGTAGTGTGGATTATTGCGGAAGATGGGAAACGCATCAGACTTGTAGACAGGTATGCTCACAGAATTTACGTTTCTGGAGATTTCTTGGAGCTTAAAAGCTTAGTCAAGAAAATTAGGGACAACCAGCCCATTGCCAGCTGGCACTTTGTTCGGAAATATGCCGATTTCATGGACACGCTTGCACAGAAGGTCTTGGAGATCGAAATAAGCGACAATGAACAGGCATTGTCGCTTGCCAGAATCTTGCTCAAAGCAGGGGGCTATGAAAAATTTCGTCTGTGCAACGTTGACCTGCCCATATCCCAAGCTTACTTATACGATAGGGACGTGTTTCCGTTAGCTCACGTCATGGTTGTTGATCTGGGAAGAAGGCTTAGCTATGACCTGCTTGACTCAGTTGAAAAAGTTGACTATCAAATCCCGCCTCTGCGCTCACTGCAACTTAGCGTAAGCGTCGAAAAAGAAGGTCTTCTGCAAAAACTAAGCGATAGCCTAGACAGCATAACCTTGGACTGCAGCAGCAAGTCAATAGTAATCAGCGATGGAAATGAGAAAGAGAAACTTCTAGAACTCGTTAAAACCGTGAAGGAGATGGATCCAGACCTAGTTCTCACGGATGGCGGAGATTCTTTTTTGTTGCCATATTTGGCTTACCGAGCTTTTGTAAACGGTATTCTGGAGGATTTTGTTTTAAGCAGAGACAACGTTCCCTTAAAGGCTGACAAGAGCCGAGGACAAACATTCTTTTCTTATGGCAGAGTTTATCACAAAGCACCGATGCAGAGACTTTTCGGCAGAGTCCACATTGATGTGAACAACACGTTCATTTATACTGCTTGCGGGTTGGAAGGGCTGATTGAGGTTTCCAGAACTTGCAGAGTTCCGCTTCAGCGGGCCGCAAGGGCTTCTATTGGAAGCATAATGTCCTCTTTGCAGCTCTACACTGCGTGGAAAAACAATATTCTCGTTCCATGGAAGAAGGGTGAACCTGAATCTTTCAAGTCAGCGCAGGAATTGCTTGTTGCTGATCGTGGGGGGTTTGTTTTTGAACCTAAGCGTGGTTTTCACGCGGATGTTGTGGAAGTTGACTTTACTTCCATGTTCCCGATGCTTATGCTGACGCGTAATATCTCGGCTGAGACTGTTCTCTGCAAGTGCTGTCCAAATTCCAGTCTACGTGTGCCGGAGCTTGGATACAATATTTGTGAGAAAAGAAGGGGCATCGTGCCTAAAACTCTTGATTTGCTTCTCAAGAAACGCTTACATTACAAGAATTTGATGAAGGATCTAGAGAATGAGGAGTTAAAGCATGTCTATAACATGCGCCAGTCGGCTCTCAAATGGATTTTGGTGACGTGTTTTGGCTATTTAGGTTATAGAAATGCGCGGTTCGGAAAGGTGGACGCTCACATTGCCGTGTGCGCCTTTGCTCGCGATGCGCTGCTAAGAACGGCTAGAATGGCTGAGGATCATGGCTTTGAGGTTATCCATGGCATTGTTGATTCCTTATGGTTGAAGAAACAGGGATTCTCTCCCAAGGAGGTAGCGGAATTTTGCCGAGAAGTCTCGAGCGCAATGAATGTTCCTTTAGAAGTCGCAGGGAAATATCGATGGATAGTCTTTCTTTCCTCAAAAACGTTGGAAGGCGTCCCTGTACTTAACAGGTATTATGGCGTATTTGAAAACGGCGAAACGAAAATGCGAGGAGTTGAAGCAAGGCGCAGGGATACGCCTTATTTTGTCGTCAAAGCTCAGATGGACATGATCAGAAAGCTTGCAGAAGCAAACACCCTAGAAAGCTTCATGGAGAGAATCCCTGAATCTCTGAGCATTTTAGGTGACTATGCTGCCGACTTGATTAAGGGACAAGCTGATTTGAAGGAGCTCTTAGTAACCAAACGATTGTCAAAAACTCCTTCAGGCTATAATCATGATGTTTTCCAAGCTATTGCGGCAAAGCAATTGGAAAAGGCTGGCTTTGAAGTGCATGCAGGGCAAACTGTCCAATACTTAATTCTTAATGGCAAAGCCAAGGTGGCTAACGATAGAGTTGTCGCTGCTCAGTTGCTTAAACCGAATATGCATTATGATGTTGCCGAATATTTGAAACTGTTAGTTTCTGCAGGCGAAACCTTGCTCGGAGTTTTCGGGTATACAAAAGAAGGAATTCAAGCCCAGGGACTACATCATGAAAAACAAACGATGATACTGTGACGATGCAGTTAATCTTATTTCCCCGTTCAGTCATTGTATTTGGTTCAACACGTATGGTGTAGCAATGGCCCCCATCATTCGAATTGAAAACCTGACCAAGAAATATGGAAACGTTCTGGCAGTTGACCACCTAGACTTGGAAATTGAAGAGGGAGAAATCATAGGGCTTCTAGGACCCAACGGTGCGGGCAAAACAACCGTCATCCTTATGCTCGCAACTGTTATTAGGCCTACGGACGGCACCGCTTTCGTAGGGGAGTATGATATACGAAAGCAACCTGCCAAGGTAAGAGGTCTGATAGGCATCGCTTTTCAGGAACCCAAAATGCTGTGGGTCAGCACGCCCTGGGACATTGTTAACTGGCACGCGAAGGTATGCGGCCTCTCAACTTCAGAGCGGAAACGAAGGGTCAAAGAAGTGCTAGATGCAGTTGACATGTGGGAGCCTAGACGCAAGAACGTTCATGCGCTTTCAGGCGGCATGCGCAAAAGGGTCGAAATGGCCAAGGTCCTGATTCAAAGACCCAAAATAGCGATTGTCGACGAGCCAACAGCTCAAATTGACATTGTGGGTAAGCATAAGATATGGAATATGCTTCTTGAGCTACGCGAAGAGGGAAGCACTATCATTCTTGCCACAAACGAGCTTTACGAGGCTGACCAGCTTTCCGACCGCGTCGGAATACTGCACAAGGGCAAACTGCTCGTTTGTGATACGCCGAAGAAGTTGAAAGACAGTATTTTAGGTGGCGACATAATCGACATCGAGCTTGGGAAAGATGCCTCAGCGGACATCATTGGAGACCTCAAGGGGTTGAAAGAAGTTGTAGATGTGATGCAAGTCAAGCCGACCCACTTACGCCTCTACTTGAACAGAGTAGAAGAGATTATTCCACAGATAATGGGTTTGTTCTCAAAGAGAAATGTGCCCATCAATTCCGTACGCATGAGTGAACCAAGTCTTGACGACGTCTTCGCACACTACACAGGCCTAACGATCGAGGAAGCCCAAAAAGATGAAAGGTGAATCATAAACGAACAAGCTTCTCCTCGTGATTGAAAGAGACGTTCGTCTCTTCTTCCAATACAAGTTCCTAATAATAATGCGCGCCATATGGTTTATTTCACAGGTAACTCTCTTCGGCCTCATCGCCTCACAAATGATCAACATCCAAGCCGTTCCGGATTATTTCCACTACTACGTGGCCGGACTTTCGGTAATGACGCTGTACTCAGCCGCCATATTCATTGGCTTCGACATCTACGAAGAGGCCGAGCACGGAGTCTTCGAATACCTTCTGAGCCTGCCCGTCTCGAGAAGACAACTCGTATTGGGCAGATCAATCGGCGGAGGCCTGAGAGCGTTCATATACGTCGGTCCATTGATAATAATATCGCTATTCGTGATCGGGGCCATCAACCCGTTGAGTTTTGTGGTTTCGCTGCTTGCACTTTTCCTGTTCTCCTTTGGCGTTTCGGGCCTGAGCATCACGCTTGCCGTGTTGATCAAATCCAGCGATCGATTCGACATTCTAATGGGTGTGCTGGATGCTTTGATCGTTCGTCTAAGTACAGCCATGTACCCTCTAGTGTACGTCCAAAGGGCCAACCCGTTTTACGGTTGGGTCGCAAACTTCAACCCTATCACTTTTGCCGCCGACCTATTCAGATGGGGTACTGGATTGGAATCGATAATAACGCTTCAGAATCCATTGTTGCCTTTCCTAGGCATTGTTGTATTTTTCGGCCTTTTCACCCTGTTGGGTGTCACGATCTACGAAAGGATGATTGAAGGCGGAGGCTGGCGGTGAATGAAGGGCATTATCTACATGGTTGAACATGATTTCAGGAACTTTTTCCGTTACAAATGGTGGCTTGTAGGTTTGATTAGCATGAACCTTGCAGACCTCTTCATAAGTGCAATCGTCTACAATATGATCTTGGATCCGAGTCTTTCGGCACAAATCGGCGGTTACTTCAAATTCTTCGCGCCCGGACTCGCAGTGACAGGCTTGTTCGCCTCAGCCTTCATGATTGGACGAGAAGTCAACTTGGAACGTCGAAGAGAAATACACCACTACATGCTGAGCTTGCCGATGACGCGATTAGAATTGGCGATCGGACGCGTTCTCTCTGGGGGAGCGCGCGGCATGCTGTACATGTCTCCACTTCTGCTGACCTGCTTCATTTTCCTGGGCTTTCCGACAATATGGCAATTGCTGCTGATCCTTGCCGTCCTCTTTCTGCTTGCAGCAGGCATTTCTGGCCTGAGCATTTCAATCGCTGTGTCCACGTCGAGCCTTGAAAAATTCATCACGGCAAGAGGATTGATCTACTACACACTTTTCTTCTGCAGCAGTGTCTTCTATCCGCTCTCACTAATTCAAAGCTTAGGAGCAAGCGGGAAATTCCCAGCTGTGTTGGTGACGTTAGCTGAGGTCAATCCTTTGACCGGCGCTTCAGACATGATTCGCTATTTTCTGTTGCCAGGATATTCGTTTTCCTACACCTCAATCCTTAACGTCGCAATCTTCTCGGCAATTTTCACGTTTGTCGCGGCTTTTGCCTACATGAGGATCTTAGAACGCAGTTGATGTTGGGTTGGATTTGCCACCGAAAACAGTGTAGCTTCTTCCCTCTCTATCCTGCAAACGAAACGTCACGTTGAACCTGAATGCTTGACTTGACAACTGCCTCTTGCCCCTCCGCATGATCGTTGAGAAACATTAACTATATTTCACACGTGTTCAGATTCTATTCTTGGCTACCCCTTTCCCCTAAGGTGAAAATTTGGTTCAAAATGTCCAGAAGCAATCTGAGGAGTTGACCCAGCAGATCCTCGACTTCAGTAAGCGCCTAGCAGATCGAAGCAGGATCAAAGCTGTTTGCGTATACAGCGATAGTATCTCAGATCTGCCTCTCGCAAGATCAGTCATTCAGGTTCTGCTAATAGTTCATGATTTTCAGCCCAAGCTGATGAACTACGTGAAGGTTCTTGACAAGAGAAGCATTGTTGCTGTTGCAACTGACGAATGGGTTTTTGAAAGAGATGTGGACCGAGGTTTGCTCGGCGAAGCATTGGCTTGGGGACTCATCCTACCATATTCTCCCTTGATAAATGAAGTGTATCTCCACGCTCAGGAAGTCGCGTTGAAGAAGCGGTTGATTTTAGAGCTCCTAGAAAATCTTGTACTGGACTATCCAGAACTTTCCCAAGAGATCTACATTAAACCAGAATATTTCATGTATCAAGCCGTCTTGAGCAGAGTAAGGCTTTTTCCTCCAATGACTTATGGAATGTCAGACTTCCTGCGAGAAGCCGGCACACGCAAAGGCATCAGGAACGTATTGTCGGGTTATGTGGAGGCGTTGAAGGAATTAGAAAAGGAAGGCGCAATCACTCTCTCAGAGGGTTACGTTCGAATATCTGAAGACTTTGCCTCAAACGCACAGAGCCCGAAGACCAGGCTGATAAATCTTTCCAAGACCGTGCCAAGAACCCTATTTACGTCGGCCCTTGGAGTCTTCCCAAAGATCTTGGAGATTCTTTCTCAGAATAGAGAATCGTTGTTCAAGCCTCAGAAGGGTGGAAAAAACGTCGCGGCCATCGATAGAATCGAATCTCCAGAAAGGTATGTATTTGTTCCTGCAGCTTCGGGTCTAATACCGCTGAGCAGTGGACTTGGAATTGAGGCAACTGCAAGAAAAGTCCTTTCAATGAGTGAAGACGAAAAAATCGAGATTCAGACAATTGGTGGAATTCTGAATGATGTTTTCTTGATTAAAGCTTCAACAAAATGTGGGGAAAGAAAACTGGTCGTCAAGAGGTTTAGAGATTGGTCTGGTTTTAAGTGGTTTCCCCTTGCGTTGTGGACTGTTGGAACAAGGACCTTCGCTATCCTAGGTCGTTCAAGACTCGAAAGAGAATGCGCCATTAACCAGCTTTTGCACTCCAAGGGTTTTTCGGTTCCAAGACTCCTTTATGTAAGCTCTGCTGAACGCCTTGTTTTCATGGACTACATAAGAGGCGAAACCATAAGCGACGTAATAAAAAGACTCGCAGATTCGAAAGAAGACAGGAAAACAAAGAAAGACTTGAAAATCATAGAGAGAGTCGGCAAGAAGCTCGCCAAGGTGCATGCCATCGGCGTTGCGCTCGGAGACACCAAGCCGGAGAACATTATGATCGACAAGAACGGTGAAATCTATTTAATGGATTTTGAACAGGCGTCCAGAACTGGCGATCAAGTTTGGGATGTCGCAGAATTTCTCTACTACGCCGGACATGACGTTCCTTTTCTCATTGAAACGCACGTTGTTCAAACCATTGCTGAAGCATTTATCACAGGATACTTGGGGACCGGAGGGAAAGCGGAGACTATCAGGAAGGTTGCAAATCCAAAATATACAAAGGTTTTCAGCGTTTTCACTTTGCCACATGTCATTCTTGCCATTTCGAGCATTTGCAGGAAAGTAGAAGCACATGAAGCGCTCAAATGACTGCATCAAGCGCTTATCGCACTTGTGCTTGGTATGCTTGTCTTGTCATCAGTCACGCACATAGGGTTTAAACTGCCACCTCTCTTTTTGCGTATAGAGGTTTTCAAGTATCTGCGCAGCTCTTTCTCGGTCTATCGTGAGTAACAGTTTTGCAATATGTTTGCACAGCTTTTTGGTTGATAGTATCTTGCCCCAATCAGCGCAGTCGTGTGAGATTATGCCGTTCTTGAGATCTATGCTTATGTGGTACTCTCTTATGGCGGCTTCAACACGGTCATCCGCGTCGCCTTTGATGGTCAGTTCGTCGTCCGCGATTTCTCGGGCTCTTTCCAGTCTCCCAGGCGCCGTAAAATAGCGCAACAACTCTTCAAACTCCATTCTTTTAGGTTCAGTGAATGTGTCAAGTTTGAATTCCTTTGTCTTACCTCGATCTTTGAAGTAGTTTTCCACCTTGCTCTGGGTTGCTTTTTGTTGCGGGGTTTGGATGCCAAGCATTCCTAGCACTTGGAGGCAGTTTTCGACCGCGTACCCATGATAATGATTGTTGAAGTACCCGAAGATGTTGTCGGCTTTTTGAGTTGTTTCCTTAAGTTTCGGAATCCAAGGTTCAAGCTCTTCAACGCGGTACTCGTAGTTGTACCATGGCCTGGTGCCGCGACCGTGCCAACGGAAATAAGCGATGTTTGAAGTTAGATGGACTTCCGGCGCGAGGAGCGGTTCATCAACAATCGTGTAGGCAACCTTGTATTTTCTCAGCAGATCCCACGTCTCTTGTCTCATCCATGAATGATCCCGAAACTCCACAGCGAATTTGACGTGCGTGGGAAGTATTTTGAAGAAGGCTTCCATTTCTCTCGGTTGGTACACTAACTTTGGCGGAAGCTGTATCAGGGTGCAGCCTAGCTTCCCGCTGAGCGAAAGCGGTTCCATGAGCTCTATAAACGTCTGCAAATCCTTTTCAACACCTTGATTCAAATCCAGCTTCTTTTCATGTGTTATAAGCTGAGGGAGTTTTGCAGTGAAGACGAAGCCTTCTGGCGAGTATTTAGTCCATCCCATAACCATGCCTTTCGACGGGTACCTGTAGAACGTGGAATCTATCTCGACTGTTTTGAAAAC
>JBGPBD010000004.1:0-11628 GCA_041481045.1 Bathyarchaeia archaeon
CAAGAACTGGTTATTCTAAACGCAAATGTGACCTACAATGATGCCCCTGTGGCTCAGAAAGTTGTGTCTTTCTCGGTCAATGGTCCACCTAACTCATTCGAAAACATAACATTACTCAGAACAGCTACTTCCGGCCAAAATGGAATTGCGAACGTCTCGTTCAGGATCCCGTGGCCTAACGTTGATCCTGAGAAGAAAGTATTCGGTAAATGGTCCGTTATCGCAACAGTCGACATCGCAGATCAGGCGGCTGTGGATACTCTGACTTTTCAGGTTGGTTACATACTGAGAATCACAAACGTCGTAACGCTGAACGCTGAATTAAGTCCTCAAACTCGTTTCTTAAGACAGGAAATGGTCGTTTTTAACCTGACTGTGGAGAATATCGCGTTGTCAGAGAAACCGGGCACGATTACAGTGGACGTTCAAGATGCAGAGGGCCATCCAATAATGCATGTTGAAACTGGAAATAGGATTTTTCAGCCTGGCATAACCTCTTTGCTTGTTTCTTCGGCGGTGCCAATCGCGGCCACGCTTGGGTCGGCTTCGGTTTCGGCGGCTGTGTTCACGGCGCCGCCTGAAAATGGAGGTGTGTTGTATGGTCCAGCTATTTCATCGACGTTTGAGATTATCACGAGAGACGTTGCAGTTATTGCAGTGAGGCCTTCCAACGCAACCGTAACGAGTGGCGAAACGGTGATTGTCACAGTGACTGTGAGAAACAAGGGAAACGAAACGGAGTCTTTCAATGTTACCCTGTATTACGATAATGTTGTGATAGACAGAAAACTAGTGGCGAACCTTGCCCCTCAGACAGAGGGAAGTATCTTTTTTGAGTGGAATACGAGTGGTGTCATTTCTGGAGAGTACGTGCTCAAAGCGATTGCTGACAGGGTTCCTGGAGAAATCGAGGTTGACGATAACACTTTCGTTGATGGGGCAGTCATGATACTCGCGGTTTCTTTGCCATCTTTCATGCTTCAGTGGGTATTTTTCTTTTTTGTGTTCATCGTAGGTGTAATAGGAAGCCTGATTTTGCTGCTGTTTCTCGGCTTCCTCAGGAGACGGAGGAGAAGAAAGCCTTTAAGTCGTCATTTCATCGTTGTGGCTCGTCCACACATATAACGATAATGATGTCTTCAGCTGTCATCTTTTGTGGCGCTTGCTTCGTCTCAAAGTGTGCTGGCACAACATGCGACTTTGTTTGGGTCATGCTTAGCCGTTTCAACTCGTGCGTGAAGTTTCGTATGTTGAAGAGTAATGTTCCATGTCGCTGAGAGTTGTGGGCTGGTCTTGGCTCTAGCTTGATTGATGGTCTCGACACGGGCGTGGTTATTTTGAGTTTTGCGCGTGTGTTTTGCCCGTTTTAGTGCATAGTGAGGCTTTCTTTGAAATGTTCTTTGGGTGCGCGTGTTGAACCTGCTCTTCAATTTTTGAATGTTGAAACGCGCTTTCTCATGTTGGCTGAAGGTAGTGCTTTGGGAATTTCTTTCCTGTTTTGTTTGGAATCACTATGCCGCGCGGTGATTGGTTTGCAGGCGTGTTTTGGCGGCGTTTGTTCGAGTTGAGCTTGTGCTCGAAACTTTGAGTGTTGAAGCGTGATTTTCCACGTTGCTGATGGTCGTAGATGAGTTGCACTTTCGTTTTTGCCGTATTGTAACCGTGCAGTGATGCTCGATCTCGTCAGTGCGTTCTAAGTGTTTGCGGATGATGCTCGTAGCGGGGACTGGATAATGCTGACGTATTCCGCGATGGTTGGTATTTGATCCATTGCTTCAAGAAGTGGCGACTTTCTAGACGATCTGAGGCTGTAGAGAATGCTGCCAGATGATTTGTATTTGGAGATTGAGCTAACTGCTTTCTCAACCAAGATATAAGGAGGCTGAAGAAGGAACTCGATATAATTATGCGTGGAGCTTGTTCCTGCTCTTTATATTTTCTGAGCTTCAGCACAGTTTGTCGCAGGGGGTGAGTGATAGACTATCCCCTGCCTTTTGCCCTTGTTCATGAGGGCCATGTGTGGCGAGATCTTGTCGTTCTAGACGTTGTCTGATTTCGACGTTATCTGCCACAAAGCTAAGAGAAGATAGACAGGAAGTGTTATGACTAGCATGAGCGCGAAGAACAGCGCCACCAGCATCTGCCATGAACCCGGTGAAAAGAATGGTACTCCTAACGTTAGGACAACTATCAAAGATATAGCAAATGCGACTATCGTCCAAATTATGGCAATTGCTTGCTTCGTGTTTATTGAAAACTCCACCATGCTCACCTCCCCGCCCTCAAATGCTATGTTGCCTTCTCTTCCTCCACTGCTTTATCAGTGCTCTTTCTAAATAAATGCCTATAGAGGAATCTTCTAGACACCATTACCTTGCATCATCGATGCCAGTTCGCATTAAGAAAAATGATGCGGGCAAACAATCGAAGGAACGGTCAGCACGGAGCTTGGAAGCATTAGAGGTGTAAATTGCTTCATGAAATCACGTGACCAATCATGAGAAAACGGAAAAGAGCTTTCGTACTTTCTATGAATCTGCTGTGCCTTGAGCTTCATGTCGGAGATGGAAGCTCGTCGAAAAGGAGACCCTCTAATGGATTTTGGGAAAGCCATGGAAAAGCCAAAAAAGGGTCTTGTGACCATGTAAGGGGCGTATGGGATGATTTGGAAGGTGTTAAGCCATGAGTGAAAAATCCGATGCGGAAATGGCAGAAGAAAGGGCTGAGTTATACCGTCATGGTGCTGGAAATTATGCGAACTTGTGTGGCGTTCTAACCGGTTTTGTGGCTGTAATGCTAGTTCTCGTTTTGACGCCTGGCTTTATGAAAGATCAAACGACGACAGGGTTTACACCCACGGTGCTTCTTCTATCTATCTCTGCCTTTGGGTTTCTAATTACCGCTCTTCGTTCCATTGACATAACTTCGGCAGCCCTTCGCGATTACAAATCCGTAAGAGAAATGAGATTGAAGTATGCACTCAATCAAGTTCTCGTGCTAGTATTTACAGCAACCTTCCTCGGCGGCATAACAGCCATGACATTCTCGCTGGGCGTTTTCTACATGGCACTCATCACGTCTGTTGGGCCTCTATGGATTGCATTCGAGATATTCCAAGCTAGATGGGTGTTCACCAAGCGTCCCCCACCACCTGACACGCGTCATTACGAACTTATCGAAGAACCGAAAGGGACGGAATAAGCCATGAATGAAGTCTTGAATCGAGATTCCACGTGGAAAAAAGACATAGTTCCACGTGGAAAATGCCACAACAAAACTGAAAAAAAACCACAGTAAGCCTCTACCTCAACAAGATTCTAATCGAGAAAGCCAGAATCCACAAGCTAAACACAAGCAGAATCACAGAACAAGCTCTTTCCTCTATTCTAGACTATCTCGAAACCCAAAACAAGGAAACAATCTCAGACTTTCTTAGCTCAGGTTCTTTTCAAAAGAAAGTGGAAACGGGCCCGCCGGGAATTGAACCCGGGACCCCCGGGTCTCTTTGCAATGTTTCCTTGCTTAAAAGCCCGGTGCTCTATCCTTACTGAGCTACGGGCCCTGATGGGCTTTTTCTTTTGCCGTTAGAAATCTGGGTAAGTAACTCTTTAGCATTTCGATTCATTTGCCAATGTTTCGATTAGCTAACCGAAGCCGCGAGTGGAGGCAGCATGCACCTGCAAAGACGTATTCAAATAGAGCTAGAATGATGCATCTTTTGAGAGTGTGCGGAGTCCAAACGCCTTGTTTTTATGGCTTAATCTACAGCTGAACTGGAGAAGATGCTGACCTAAACAGTCGCCGATATACGTGCATGTTAACAAACGTTATTTGTTGAGTCCGTGGCAGATAGCAGGATGGTGCAGAAAATGATCTCGTGGAAACACTCCTATGAGAATTTGAGCGAAGAATACGGAATGGCAATGAAAAAAAGAGAAGCCTTAGGTAACTTGCTGAACACTGGCAGAATATCACAAGCCACGTACGACCTGTTCAACATGGAAATCGAGGAAGCCCTGACCGACGTTGAAAGGCGGCAAAAGGCGCTTTCACAGAAAATGAATGCCAAAATGGTTGACCTCGAAGAACAGATTAAGACGCTCGAAATTCTTCTCGCAAACTCCGAAATCCAGCACGTTACGGACGAAATTGATGAAGAAACATACCAACGTGAGGTAAACATCCTGGCCATGGGACTAGAAACCTCCAGGACAGAGCTAGACTCCATCAAACAGGCTGCAGATCAACTGGCAAACGGCAACGCCTTTATAGCGCACGATGATGAACCCCAAGCCACGGTCGTTGAACCCTTAGAAGAAAAACTGCAGAAGCCCCATATCGAGTTTGAAGGCAACGAAGCAAGTTCAACTAAGACTCAGAAAGCAGCAGAATGTGCAGAGGCATCCACGTCATCTGAGCCACAAACTGAATCTGGAGAGAAAACAGCGGCATAGAAGACCGCAACTCTTCTTTTTTCTCGTTTCAGATCCATTGACCGATTCCGCAGCATTTTATAACCACGCATGTTTTGTTGGCTTTGGAGAGAATCAAGTGCCTGATAAGACAATGTTGGCTTTCCACGAAAAATACAAGCAATATGACTTGGGTGAAGGACACCCATTTCGAGGAGACAGATTTGAGAACGCAATGAAATTCTTCGAAGAACACAAATTGCTCAGTCGACCTGGGCTTGCCATTGTCACACCTGAACCAGCGTCAAAAGAAGACCTTCTGAGAGCCCATGACGGAGACTACGTAAACCTCATCTTCCGCTTAGCAAGAGAGAAAAAGCCTTATGATTTTGAAACGCCCGTTTCTCCCGAGATTCTTGAAGCTGCACTGCTTATCGTTGGTGGCGCGCTTCAATGCGGGAAAAACGTGGCAGAAGGAAAAACAAGACGCGGGATCTCCTTAGGCGGCGGTCACCATCATGCCGGCAGAAAATACGGAGGTGGATTCTGCCTTTTCAACGACGTAGCAGTTCTGATCGAGTATCTAAGAGCCAAGCATAAGATTGGCCGATTCCTAGTGTTAGATTATGACGTACACTTCGGAAATGGCACGAGCGACATCTACTACCAAGATCCAACAGTGTTGTACATCTCTCTGCATCAAGATCCTAGGACAATCTATCCTGGAACAGGATTCGTCTCGCAGACAGGCGAGTTCAAAGGAAAAGGCTACAACGTTAGTGTGCCACTGCCCCCTGGAACGGGCGATGACACATATCTCTATGCTCTGAATGAAGTGTTTGTTCCGCTGGCCGAAGAATTCAAACCAGAAATCATCATAGCAAACGGTGGAAGCGATGCCCATTTTGCCGACACACTCGGGGATCTAAGCCTTACTGCCAGAGGATTCTTCGACGTGTCACACCTAATCTCGGAAACAGCCAACAGAGTCTGTGAAGGCAAACTCATTCTCATACCCGGAAGCGGCTATAATCCGCAGGTTCTGCCAATTTGCTGGTATGCCCTCGTGGCTGGCGCAATAGGTTTGGAGAAAATCGACGTAGAAGAGCCTGGAAAGCCCCAGAAAGAACCGCTGCAGTGTCGCCGAACAGTCGATAAGACCCTTGACGAGTTGAAAAGAACACTAAGAAATCGGTGGACAAGCTTCGGCGGCTTCGCCATGAACAACGTCCCATGACTTCCAGAAGCAAAGCGGATGAATCATGAACTGGGCTAGTCGAGATTTTAATATTTAACGCTGTCATTATACGACTATTCAATCAAGCCACGGTGAACCTTCTAATGGAAGACATTGAAAAAACGCGAGAGCAGTTCCCAATAACCAGGAATAAAGCATTTCTGAATCACGCTGCGCAATCTCCATTGCCTAGACCAGTAACAGATGCAATCTGCAAATGTGTCAACGAAGCCTCCAATTTCGGAACTGCTTCACATGAATGGGACGACGGTGGCAAACCTTTCTTCGCGAAACTTATCGGAGCAAAACCCGGGGAAATAGCCTCTGTGGAAAACACGTCCATAGGCCTAAACATCGCCGCAAACGCGCTTAGTTATCCATCAGGCTCAAAAGTTGTCACCACAGACCTTGAATACCCATCAGTAACATATCCTTGGCTACGCAAAAGACTAGGCGTCAAAGTTCACTACGTAAAAAACGTTAACGGAAAAATTCTGTTAGATGACATGGAGAAGGCCATTGATGACAAGACAATCGCCGTCGCGATAAGCCACGTGGAATACAGCAACGGATTCCGCCAGAATTTGCGAATTCTAAGCGAAATAGCGCATGAACACGGAGCATACCTAATAGTTGACGCAATTCAATCTGTTGGCGCTATGCATGTGGACGTTAAACGAGATGATGTTGATTTTCTGACAGCATCATGTTACAAGTGGCTGCTAAGCCCGCCAGGCGTAGGTTACCTCTACGTTAAGGAAGGGCTAATCGAGAAGTTTGAGCCGCCGCTTGTCGGATGGGCAAGCGTGGACCAAAAAATCTTTGAAACAGCGGATTTCTGGGACATCTGGAGCTTGAAGCTGTCAAAGACCGCGAGTCGCTTTGAAGCAGGAACCCCAAGCCGCTTGGGCCAGGTTGGAGCCAAAGTGGCAATGAAAATGCTGCTGGATTTCGGTATCGAAAACGTCAACAGAAGAATCCTAAAACTAACGGATCAGCTTATTGATTCAGTTAAGGAAATGAATCTTCAACTTCAAACACCTGAAGAAGAACAATATCGGTCTGGAATAGTCAACTTCAAGATTAACGAGCCACAGAATGTCGCGCTGAAGCTTGGGCGCAAGGGAATAGTGGTTTCTGCAAGAGCAAATGGAATACGAGTTTCACCTCACTTCTATAACACTGAAGAGGAAATTGAACGGTTGGTAAAAGGGATCAAGAACGAGAAAAAGACTGCAAAATGAACTGATAGCTTCTCAAGTCAGCCATGTTGCCAGGTCTGCGGGCAAGGCCTCAGGAATAACCAAGTTACGAGTGAGGAGAAATTATGTTACAAATAGAGGAAGTTGGTGAAAACAACAGGCAGTGGATAGTTGAGAA
Source organism: Bathyarchaeia archaeon (assembly GCA_041481045.1). Taxonomy (GTDB): domain Archaea; phylum Thermoproteota; class Bathyarchaeia; order Bathyarchaeales; family Bathycorpusculaceae; genus DASPTR01. The sequence goes on from JBGPBD010000004.1 coordinate 7,030, forward strand.
TCTCAAGAAGGATGTTGTTCGAAACGTTTTCGCCTTCTATGATCTTCAATATGATCCTCAACATTCAATCATGTATGTCGCCGTTGAGAACGGGAGACTGAAAGGATACATCTTGATCTACACAGCATTAGAGTTTCCAAGTGTCATTTTGGAAAGTGACGTCGAAACGGCAGACATGCTTGTTGGACATGCTCCTGCAAACCATTTCATAATGCATGCAATGCCGAATCTTCTTGCTACAATAGAAGGCAGGTTCCCAAATGCACGGCACTACGACGAGAACTGGATGCTCGTCAAGAAAGGCCAAGCCAGATTCTTCAAGTCCAACGACGTGAGGAGACTGAACATCGCCGACGGTTCAAGGCTTGCTTCGCTTCTCTCAACGCGGAGAGATCGCCCAAGAGCAGATGACGAGCACTATGCTGATTCAATAAGAATGATGCCAATGTATGGAGTTTTCATAGATGGTGAACTGGTCTCTTTCGCTGGCTCATTTATTCAGACACCTGAGATCTGGATGATAGGTGGAGTCTACACAAACCCAAGTTGTCGAAACATGGGATACGCAACTCTTGCCACGTCAGCAGTTACTGAAGAAGCCTTGACGAGATCGGACCAGGCTGCCTTATTCGTCAGGTCAGACAACTATTCAGCCATAGTGGCTTACGAGAAGATCGGATACAGGAAAATAGGCGAAAGGCTCTGGGTGGATGTGGGAACTGGAATGAAGCCTTGAACTAGATGTGGCTCTGCAGGATTTCTTTCAGTAGCCTTATTGCGGACCATGCGGAAAGCGCGCTTGTTTTGGGATTTTCCGGATGTGGGTCGTTGGAAAACCTCAGGAACATGTCGCCATACTTCCATTTTACCCTTATTTCATGTACGTTCTTCTGTACCTTTGGATCAGAAATCACCTGCACTCTTACCTTTTCAGGTTCAACAGTCAGAGCTAACGTGGCTGCCACGTTCATTTCCCGCGGGAAACGTCTAGCCGCCTCTTCAGCACCTCCTTCATAAACCAGTTTTTCAGCTTGATTATCTAAATCCAGGACTCGGGGGTTTTTCCTCGTTGTCAGAACCACTTCGTCGACTCCTGCTAGGTCTGCACTGGAAATTGCATCTAAACCGCCGATGGCTCCCGAAGATATGTGGATCTTGCTGCTCCTGACGTTCATGCCTAGAAGCGCGCCCACGCTCATAACTATCAATTCGACGTTTCCTGAGATAGCTTTTGGTACGATATCCCTCGCTGCTTGCTGCGATGCGGCCTCCACCATAACCGTGGGCTTAAGCTTGATCAACTCATCAAGGCTCTCAGCTACGGCTGCTGGAACGTGAAGTGTCTCTTTGAGTTTCTCAGCCTTCACCTTGTCAATATCATAAAGGATAAGCCTATCACACGGCACTACTCCTTTTTCAATTGCCTGAGCAATTAAGGTGCCAATTGCCCCGCAACCTACTATTGCAACTGTCTTCATTCTTCACCGCTTCCAAGGCCAGTCTTAGAACTCAGTTTCAAAGCAGACATTGCCGTGCGATTCGATCTCTCTGCCTTTGCCTTTCTGAGGCAAGATTTCAATCTTTGCAACCTTGCATGTGCCTGTGATATCTTCCTTGCCCTCCATAATCATCTCCGCCGTGTTTGTTTCTCCAGCATATATCGTCAGTTTCTTGACTTGTGCATTCAGTGGCATGTGTTTCTCTGCTTTTTCGCGTCTGACTTCAGCTATGATAGCTGCTATCAGGTCGCCTTGTTTCTCGATGTTTTCATCAATTAGCTTCTTGTTCGCAGTCGGCCAGGAAGATAGGTGAATACTGTTGAAGCCTTTGTCTTTAGCAAACAGAGCTTGATAGATCTCTTCTGTAACATGCGGTGTAAGAGGAGCCAGAAGCTGCAGAATCCTGTAAAGCACAGTATAAAGCGCATATTGCGCCGCTCTCCTTTTCTCTTCTCCGTAGATTTCAGGCCTGTAAAGCCTGTCTTTGACTGCTTCTATATAGCAGTCGCAGAAAACGTGCCATGCAAAGTTGCGCGTTTCCTCCATGGCTATGTTGAACTGGCAATCTTCCAAGGCATTTGTCACTTTCTCGGTCAGCTTCTCGACCTTTCCCAGAATCCAACGGTCCATCGGTTGCAAGGCATATTCTCCCTCATCATTTGGCGTGTAATCCTTTAGCAGACTGCTCACGAAGCCTGAAGCATTCCAAAGCTTGATCAGAAAACGCCAACCGTACTCGACGTCAGGCAATCGGAATGGAATGTCCGATCCAGTCGCCCCACCGCTGGCAGCCCACTGTCTGGCAGCGTCAGCGCCATACTTCTTTAAAACCTCGGGAGCAGCGACATAATTCTTGAGTGATTTGCTCATTTTTCTGCCGTCCGGGCCTAGTACCATGCCGTTGATTAGGCATCTCTTGTATGGCTTGCTGTCGAACAGTGCTAAGTGCCTGACCATGAGGTAATATGCCCATGTCCGTATGATGTCAACACCTGAGGGATGCACATCTGCGGGAAACAGTCTTTTCCAATCCTTGCGATCCGGCCAACCAGCGTGCACGGCGCACGAAATGGAGGAATCCATCCAAGTGTCGAAAACGTCCGTCTCTGCGGCGAATTCTGTTCCGCCACATTTTGGGCACTTTTTGATCCGTGGCGGTTCGAGTTTCGGGTCAATCGGAACCCAGTCTTCTTCAGCTAAGATTACTTCGTTGCAGCTCTTGCAGTACCATATAGGAAATGGCGTGCCGAAAACACGTTGGCGGCTTATCACCCAGTCCCAGTCAAGCGAACGTGCCCAATCAATTAAGCGTGTTCTCATGTAATCAGGATACCACACGACTTCTTTTGCAGTGCTTTCAACCTTATCAGTCAGAATACGTGTTTTCATAAACCATTGTTCAAGCTCAAGTATCTCCACGCGTGTCTCGCATCTGTCGCATAAGCCAATTTCCTGAACTAGCCTTTCAGTCTTCTCCACTAGCCCTTCTTTCTTCAAGTCTTCGACTATGGTCTTCTTGGCTTCGCCTGTCGTCAGATCCTTGTATTTTCCGCCGTCTTCGTTTATTCTGCCGTTCCCAGTTAGTATTACCCGGACGGGCAACTTGTGTCTGATGACTGTTTTCACGTCTGCCTTGTCGCCGTAGGTGCAGATCATTACAACGCCTGTTCCGAAGGTTGGATCAACATCTTCGTCGAGAATTATTGGAACGGCACGGTTCACCAGAGGCACTGCGATTCTTTTGGCTGCATACTTAGCGAATCGGCTGTCAGTCGGGTTCACCGCAACAGCCACGCATGCAGGTATGAGCTCTGGACGTGTAGTCGCAATTGAGAGATGCTCTTTGCTGTTTTCCAGTTGAAACTTCACGTAGTGCAATGTGCCTTCCTGCTCTTCATAATTTACCTCCGCATCCGCAATCGCAGTTTCGCATCGTGGGCACCAGTTCACCGGATGCGTGCCTTGATACATGAAGCCCTTCTTGTATAGCAGTATGAAGCTTAGTTGGGTTCGTCTCCAGTAGTCAGGGTTCATGGTTCTGTACTCGGTTGTCCAGTCAACGCTGCATCCAAGACGCACTACGCCTTCCTTCATTATGGCAATGTACTTTTCTACAAGCTGTTCGCACAGCTTTCTAAACCTGTCAGGAGGCACCTCTCTTTTTCGAATTTTGTTCTCCTTTTCCACCTGAACCTCAATGCCTAAACCATGACAGTCCCATCCTTGAGGAAAATACACGTTGAAACCCCTCATACGTTTGTACCGGGCAAGAAAATCAAAGTAGGACCAGTTCAGAACGTTTCCCATGTGAAAATCGCCCGAAGGGTAAGGCGGTGGAGTGTCAACACTGTAAGCGGAACGCTTCTCATCCTTCCAATCAAAATGGTACGTTCCTATCTCTTCCCATCGGGTTTGCCACTTCTTTTCGATGTCTAAGATATTGAACTCTTTGGGCAATCTATCCATATCAGATCAACCATATCCAGATGCGATCAATGAACTGTTTTCTAGGAAAGATAAACATTCCAAATATAAAGGCGATGTCTCTGCACAATTCCCTTTTTTTCTAACCCACTAAACTGGTTCTTAGGAAAGCAGGGTTCTCGTAGAAGTGGAAGACCTAACCGTCATTGGAAGGCTAATACATTATCAGCTTTCTGGTCGAAGAAGGGAGAAACCGTAAGCCAAACATTCTGATCCTTGAATCGCCAAATGGCAAAGTTCTAATTCGCAGCAACTGGGCAGTTATCAAAGTGAAATAGTGCGTGCGCTCGTTTTATGACGGCGGTGGTGGAGGCGCGGAAGGAGGTGGAGGTTGTTGGGGAACTGGGGGTTTTCTTCTTCGGAGGACGATAGTTGCTGCCACGATGACTATTATGACGGCTATGCCTGCGATGATGTAGATTAGATTGTTTTGTATGAGGTCGAGAGCATTTGCTGACCATAGGTTCGTTTCGGTTGCTTTGAGCGAGAGTTCTTCGTATGCGCCAGGATTGGTATAGTCTGTTTGGTTCGTGTACAGTTCAACCATGATGCCGGTGTTTTGGTCCCAGTAGATTTTGTATTCGCTTGGATAGCCTGTGTAGCTGCTCTTGGCGTC
>JBGPBD010000005.1:0-11184 GCA_041481045.1 Bathyarchaeia archaeon
AGGCATATCTATCACCTACAAGTTTTTCGTCCATCTCAAGGACCTGTTCAGCGTTCTGCTGCTCTTTGCAAGTTTGCTTGCTGCCATCGGTGGCGCTTGGCAAAATGACCAGGGTATGTGGGAACTCAGCTTCATCCTTCTGCTTGTAGTCTTGATTAACACTTTATTCAGTCTTTTCCAAGAGTGGCGAGCTGAAAAAGCCATGGAGACCTTGAAAAGCTGGATGCCGGAGTACGCCAAGGTCATCCGTGACGGAGAACTGCGGAAGATACAGGTGAAAGAGCTTGTTCCAGGCGACGTCATAGTTCTCGAAGAAGGTGATCGAGTTCCAGCGGATGGTCGGCTGGTTGAAGCCTTCGAACTTTGGACAAACAACGTTCCCCTGACAGGCGAATCTGAACCGCAACCACGAACTGCCAAAGCCGCAAAGATCGAAGACAGCACGTATCTGGATGCGCCAAACCTTGTCTTGATGAGCACAAGCGTAGCTAAAGGGCAGGGCAAGGCAGTCGTGATTAAGACAGGCATGAGTACAAAGTTCGGGGAGATTGCAGGATTAACCCAAGAAATTCAGGAAGAGCCAAGCCCGCTTCAGAAAGAAATCGCTTACACAGCAAGATATGATTTCATACTGGCGGTCACGGTGGGAATGATCTTTTTCGTGGCAAGCCTGTTTTGGCTCAGGCTGAGCTTCATCGGCAGCATACTATTTATGATAGGCGTAATGGTAGCACTGGTCCCTGAAGGTTTGCAGGTTACTGTGTCGAGCGCGCTTGCCATAAATGTGCTTAAAATGGTCAAAGAGAACGTTCTTGTCAAGAGATTATCCGCAGTCCAAACGCTCGGCAGTGTAACAGTGATATGTACTGACAAGACTGGAACAATCACTAAGGGCGAAATGACTGTTGGAAAAATATGGGTTGAAGACAAGGTCGTGGAGATTTCAGGAGTCGGCTATGTTCCAGAAGGCACATTCACCAACAATGGTCAAGCAATCGAAAAACATGAATCGCACGCGATTGACAAGCTTCTTGAAATCTCAGCACTTTGCAACAGTGCAAAGGTTGAACCGCCTTCAGACAGGCATAAATCATGGGACATCGTGGGAGACCCTACAGACGGCGCCTTGCTTGTAGCCGCCTTAAAGTACGGACTTAACCCTCAGAGCATGCTTGCCCAGAAACCTATCGTTCATGTGATTCCTTTTGATTCAAAAAGAAAAAGGATGACAACAATCCACAAGAATGAACATAAGATTCTAGCTTACAGCAAAGGCGCTCCAAGGAGCATCCTCTCAATATGTGACAGAATAACCATCGACGGCAAGACTGAGAATATGGCCGGAGAGCATCTTCGCTTGGTTGAAGAGAGGATCCGCGAATTTGCAGGCGAAGGTCTCCGCGTAGTAGCCGTGGCATACAGAGAGCTAACTGAAGAGGACTGGCACAAGGGAAAGAGCGTTGAGAAGAATATGATTCTGGTCGGACTTGTGGCCATGAGAGACCCTGCACGTCCAGAAGTTAAAGAAGCGGTAAGATTAGCGAAGGAAGCTGGAATAAACACCGTGATAATCACAGGAGACTATGGCCCGACGGCAGAAGCCATTGCTGCTGAAGTCGGCATCGTGCATGAAGCAAATTGTCGAATAATACGCGGCGTGGACTTGGAAGCAAAAAGCGACCAAGAAATCGAAGAAGAGGTTAAGAAAGGAAACATCATTTTCGCCAGGGTTTCGCCTGAACAGAAGCTACGAATAGTCAAGGTGCTTAAGGAACACGGTGAAGTTGTCGCCGTTACAGGAGACGGCGCCAATGATGCTCCATCGTTGAGAGAGGCAGATATTGGAGTAGCAATGGGTGCCTCCGGAACAGACGTTGCCAGAGAAGCTGCAGACATGATATTGCTGGATGACAGCTTCGCTTCAATAGTCAAGGCAGTGGAATCAGGCCGCGCAATCTATGAAAACCTCAGAAAATTCATAATCTACGTTTTCTCGCACAATTGGGCAGAACTAATTCCATATGTGCTCTACGCAACTTTAGGGTTGCCACTTCCTCTTCTGGTCGCGCAGGTTCTGGCCATAGACTTGGTCATAGACGTAATTCCTTCTCTAGCATTGAGCCGTGAACCCGTAGAACGAGGCATCATGCAAGAACCGCCACGAAGCGTCAAAGAACGAATATTCAGCCGAGGCGTGCTTCTGCGTTCACTGTACATAGGACTGATTATCTCAGCTGGAGCAATGTACGGCTGTTTCATGGCGTGGTCTCACGGCGGCTGGCACATTGGAATGCAGGGAGAAGAACTCAACAAGTTTGTTGCAAGCGCGGCTTACTCAGCAGGCACCACAATGACCTTCGCAGGCATAGTTGTAGCTCAGGTCGGAAACGTTCTCGCTTGTCGAACACACAAAATCTCCATTTTCAAAACGAGCCCAACCAGCAACAAGTGGATTTGGCTCGGCATACTCTCCCAAATCTCGATCCTGTCAGCTCTCATCTATGTACCATTTTTACAACCGTTTTTTGGCACAACCGCCATAGGATCCATTGAATGGGCTTTTCTAGCACTTCTTGCATGCATCGTGATTCTAGCTGAAGAAACTAGAAAATGGTTCGCCAGAAGACTAAGCAAATGACCCTATGAGCGTCATCTTTTTATGAAAAGAGGAACCATTTCTCGTTAATGTCCGGCAAAGATTTTTTTGTGAGCCGCTATCGTGAATTGGGTTGGAAATACGAACCTATCGAGCCCCGACAAGCGATTAGAATAAACACGATGAACGGCGAAATGACAGAAACCATAAGGAGGCTGAACTTTCGAGGCATACAACTTGAAGGGATTCCTTTCCTTGATGACGGCTATTGGATTTCAAAATCAGACTTCTCAGTGGGCGCGACAACAGAATACCTATTGGGCTTTTATTCGATTCAAGAAGCGGCTGCGCAGATTCCGGTCACGCTGCTGACTGATTTGGAACACAAGCTTGTTCTCGACGCATGTGCGGCCCCAGGTGGAAAAACAGTTCAACTTGCCGATTTGATGCGAAACACTGGGGTAATAATCGCCTTAGACATTGCAAAACAGAGACTGACAGCTTTGTCAAACCACCTTGAAAGATGCCGAGTGGAAAACACCATAGTTTATCATATGGATGCAAGACAGGTTTCACAACTCGGCTTGAAATTCGACCGAATACTCTTAGACGTGCCCTGCTCAGGCAACTTCGCCGCTGATCAAAAATGGTTCAACAAAAGAAGTATGAAAGACGTTGAGGACAACGCGAAGCTCCAAAGAGAGATACTAACACAGGCAGCAAGGACTATGAAAGAAGATGGCGAGATTATCTACTCTACTTGTTCCTTAGAGCCTGAAGAAGACGAGCTGAACATCGACTGGGCAAGAAAGAATCTAGAACTCCAGACTGAAAAAATCAACGGCTACGGAGAAAAGGGGCTAACAAACATCTTCGGGAAAAAACTGGACAACTCCATAGAAAACTGCAGGAGAATCTGGCCTGGGCAAACCCAAGGCTTCTTCTTTTGCAGGCTAAAGAGGCGAGTGCAAACGCAATGACCGTGATAAGCGATTTTGTAAGCAAATTCAACACCGCCGTAAGCCTAACCGAAGACCTAATTGTAAAGAAGAGCAACAGGTATTTTTTACTAAATGACGAGCTTAGACGCCTAATGAAGAAAGATTTCTTCTACGCTGGGTTGTACCTAGGCAAAGCTAAGAATGAAACCTTCTTTCCAAGCTTCAACCTGCTCGCCATGATTGCAAGGGCAGACTCAAACAAGATGGCTGTTGACAGCAAGACAGAGTGGCTGTTCATCTGCGGACGCGACATATTCAAACAAGGAATAACAAGCATATCAAAATCACGAAAGAAAGGCGACTATACGCTGGTTCTAGACAAGCACGGAGAATGTTTGGGCTTCGGGAAAATACTGCACAGCATAGACCAAGGAGAAAGAAACAAGGCTATAGTGAAAAATATCGCTGACATAGGCGACTTTCTGAGAAGAGAAAGATAACGCCTGCAATGCTCATACTTGAGCCATTTGACGTATGGTTGAACTGACGCGCGCGCCTTCTCGGTCTTTGCTCAAAAGCTCCTTCGCCTTTCTTACGAGGGCGCCCAGATCGTGTTCCGTGAATAGGACAAACACCACTTTTTTAAGCCGGTCTTCCTTCGTCAGAAATTCCCTCACGGTTGCGACTGCTATTTCGCTTGCTTTCTCAATTGGATAGCCATATGCACCCGTGCTTATTGACGGAAAGGCTATGGTTCTAAGCCCTTTCGAAACTGCGAGTTGTAATGAGTGCCAATAGGCCTGTGCGAGCAGCCTTGGCTCTTCGTATGTGCCTCCGCGCCAAATCGGCCCAACAACATGTACAACATGCTTGGCCTTCAGGTTGCCCCCAGAGGTAATTGCCGCTTCTCCTGTTGGAAGCCCATCCGGCCATTCAGTTGCCCTTATGCGTCTACATTCCTCAAGTATCTTTGGCCCGCCTTTCCGGTGTATGGCACCGTCTACGCCTCCCCCTCCCAAAAGTGTTGAATTTGCAGCATTCACTATTGCATCAGTGTCCAAGTCTGTTATGTCTCCTTGAACCAGAATGATTTCTGCAGTGCCTGCGCGGAATCTTTTTTCCTTAATGCTCTTCCTCATTGTATCCTTCAAGAATAACTGATTCACCAAGCGCTTGAAAGCCCTCTATCGTTCATGGCAATCGCGTAGGTACAGTAATCCTGCGGTTATGTAAGTAGGTTCTATGCAAAGAGTGCTTTTTGCAATTCCACTATTTCGGTGCTGTTCTTTGCAGTTGCGTAGGCCTCGAGTCTTTCATGGTTCATTTCCAGGAAAGTGTGTCCCCACTTGAATATCGAAAGCATTTCCGCAGCGTTGTCTTTGAAACCTGCAATGTACAGGGCTGCAGCCAAGGCTTCAACAGTGCTGAGCTTCGTTGGCTTACCATAATTGACTGGATTGCCAGCAATCAGAATTGGCAAGCACCTAGAGGTCCCTCTTACATGCCTTTGCAGAACCTTCTCAGTCTTTTCCCAACTACAGTCCAAAGCTCCTAACCCGAAATCCTCAAGACGCTCTCTGTCAGCCGGAGAAAATGCAATTTCGGAAAATGGGTTAAGAACAATAGCCCGTTTGGGCAGGAATCTCATTTGACTAACGACGCGGACCATTCCATGGCGATGGAGCTTCAAAGCCGTGCACTTTTTCGGATCACATTGACCCGCCTGATAAACGATGACTCTAACTCGATTTTGCACCCGCTCTTCGCACCTTCAGGTGACTCATAGGATCGTTCAGAACCTTCGGGATCCACTCGATGAGGTCTGTTGCAACCATGTGATAGCCTTTTTCCACGAAAACGAAGTCTCCAGCAGCACCATTAACAAAGGCTCCAGCCACGGCTGACTGAAACGGGTCAATCGTCTGAGCTAGAAGGGCTCCGACAACTCCGGAAAGCACGTCCCCAGTCCCACCCACGGTCATGCCTGGATTTCCCGTAAAATTGACCTTGACCCGTTTCCCATCAGATATTATGTCAGTTGCTCCTTTCAGAAGTATAACCGTGCCTAGCTGCGCCGCAGTTTTCTGGACATCAGCTACTTTCGCATCAAGATCCTGTGGCGTCTTTCGACCTGTCAGTATGGCATATTCTCCTGCATGTGGCGTCAGAACCAAAGGCATCTTCAACCTTCTCTTAAACCTAGCAAAGGCCTTCAAACCATCAGCATCCAAAAGTAGCGGTTTCTCATGCTTTTCAACAAGCTCTATCAACGCTCTTACTGCCTTGACAGTTTCACCGTGCAGACCCAAGCCAGGTCCTAAGACAACAGCATCAACCTTTTCAATATATGTCTCCAGCGTAACGACGTTGCCTGGATTGAGATGTTCTCCTTCAAGCTTGATTGTTATCAAATCAGGTGACATGGAAGAAATAGCAAAGGCTGTTTTTTCCGACGTGGCAATATAGGCCAAATCCACCCCTGTTCGCATTGCACCTAGCGCCACGAGGGTTGGGGCTCCCGAGTACGTTTCGCTTCCGCCAATCACTAATAGGCGGCCGAAGTCTCCCTTGTGTGATTCTGGTGGTCGCGGCCTCGCAGCCAGCAACACATCTCCCGGACCGACGAACCTCTCAAATTCCTTCGGCAGTCCTATATATTTTACGACAAGTTTGCCCACGTTTTCTTTTGCCTTTTCAAGCCCACTTTTCGTCCTGTGAAATGTTATGGTCAGGTCAGCCTTGACGGCTTCGCCTAGAACTTCACCCGTGTCCGCGTCGATGCCTGTGGGCACGTCTAATGCAACTCGGAAAGCTTTCATAGCATTGATTTGACTGACCATCTGCAGGATGGGTGGCCTTAATTTTCCCTTCGCACCTGTCCCCAGTAATGCATCAACCACTATTTCAACGGTTATTTTCGGTATAAGTGTGCTGTCATAAGCTTCGTAGAGCGGAATTTCTTCTCTTAGGCTCCGAATTGATGCTAGATTCTCCATTGCCGCCTTGTCCGAGACATCTTGAGCCCTTCCTGCAAGGATAACTTTTACATTGAAGCCTAGGGAGAGCAGATGTCTCGCTGCAACGAAACCGTCGCCGCCGTTTCCGCCTGTGCCGCAAAAAACCGCAACAGCCGTGCCGGGTTTGAACCTTGAGGAGACTTCCAATGCCACTTGGTGTCCTGCGTTCTCCATCAACTGAAGCCTAGACACACCAAAATACTCCGAGTTTACCTCTAAAGCCCGCATCTCTTGGCTCGTGATAGAACCCTTCACGCGGTAGTTGCCCATCTTCAACCCAGAAGCTTAGTACCTTCAGGCAAAGATAAAACTATGTGTTTTCCCAAGCGTTGACCGCGCTCAGCAACGCTCTGCAGCCCATTAGATTGAAAATTGCAACGCTCACGTAGCAAAATATTTTAATCCATACAGACAATCAATACGATTGGAGATTCAAATGCCAACAGCATTCGTGTTAATAAACACCGAAATCGGCTCAGAAGCTGATGTCTTGAAGGAATTGAAAAAGGTCGAAGGCGTAGATGAAGCCTTCGCCGTCTACGGAGTCTACGACATAATCGCAAGAGTCAAAGCAGACACAATGGACAAACTCAAAGAAACCGTCACCTGGCGAGTCAGAAGACTTGACAAAGTGAGATCAACGTTAACGATGATAGTAGTTGAAGAAGCCGCACGCAAATAACACTAACCTTCTTTTTTTGTTCCTTCCCAATCAATGACGACACCTGTTCAGAACTGATTTTGCTGTTTCGGAAAGGACAGCGAAGCTCTTTTTCGCCTCGGAGTCGATAATCCTTTAAAGTTCCATTTTAGTCTCTGACTCTTTGAAGAACGGGCTACACTATATGACCAGCAGAATAATGCACATTGGATTCGACGATACAGACTCAGTCAGAAAAGGATGTACAACATACATCGCTGCCCTTCTGGTGGAGAAGCTTGAAGGATTAGGCGCAAGCCTGATTGACTATCCAAATCTGATACGGTTAAACCCGAATGTCCCATGGAAAACAAGGGGAAATGGAGCCTTATGTCTAAGAACGCAGTACGACGAAAACATTGAAACAAAGATTAAGGAAACTGTCATGAGCACGGTTGAAGAGTATTCCGACCTGGAATTCAAAGGAACCGAACCAGGTATAGTCTTCCTGTGCAGAGCGAAGATCCCGAAAGAAATCAAGATCTTCGCCAAGAATACGATTAGTGAAGTTGTAACTCTCAAGAGCGCATTTGAGATATTGGCCAAATTTGGGGCTGAAGCTGTAGGTTTCAAGGGCGGACGGGGCATCATTGGCAGCCTCGCCGCAGTAGGTGAGACTCTTCAAGCAGACCACACGTACGAAATACTTGCATATCGTGTTCGAGAGAATTATGGAACAAGAAGAAGAGTCGACGAAGATTCAATTCGTGAAATGGACAGGGCGACGGTCCCCTGTACTTTTAATAATGTTGACTTTGAGAAGAACCGAGTTATTATTACGCCTAGAGGACCTGACCCCATACTTTTCGGCATTAGAGGCGAAACTCCGGAAACTGTGAAAAAGGCACTCGCAATGGTTAGAGCTCTTGAACCTATAGAGCGGTGGATGATCTTCAGAACAAACCAAGGAACTGACGCGCATCTGAAACGAGTCGAAAGCCTGAGCCAGATGAAGACACACAATCCCGTAATCGCCAGAGGCACAGTGTCAGCCCAACCAAAGATCATTCCAAGAAGACATGTCATCTTCTCAATCAGCGACAAGACAGGGCAAGTTGACTGTGCAGCCTATGAACCCACGGGCAGTCTCCGTCATGCCACAGCAAAATTAATCATCGGAGACAAGGTGGAAGTCTACGGTGGTATACGGGCGGCCACACAGAGCAGACCTTTAACGATAAACTTGGAGAAAATTCGCGTGTTGAACCTTGCACAGAAGATCCTGCTTCAGAACCCGATCTGCAAGAAATGTGGAAAACGTCTGAAATCTATGGGAAAGAATAAGGGGTTCAGATGTGAGAAATGTGGTTCACGCTATGCACATTTGGAAAAAACCGAGACTATGCTTAAGCGGGACTTGAAGAAGGGCCTCTACATTACCGCAACTAGGTCTCAGAGGCACTTGACGAAACCGTTTAGACGGTATGGAATGGAGAAACACCACGTTACTGTTAAAGAGCTGATTGAAGTTTGGCACTGCTCTTGACTTATTTTTCGTTGACCTTGAATATTTCGCATAGCAGCTGATATAGCTCGTCTCCGCCCTCGACTTTTGAAAACATGTCTTTTTCAGCTTTTAACACGCGCCCCATGGTTTGATACGTCTGTTTCCATTCGAATTCATTCCACATTATCCGGTAGTTTTTCAATTCCACCCATGCCCGAAACACGAGAACCGCAAACATCCCGAGCGTGAGCAGAAGATTAAGCAGGTATAGGTCGAGTATTCCGTCCGTGCTTTTTCACCTCCTCGCTCAGTCATTGAATGTCATCATATGAACCAAATCGCATTTAAACCAAATCTGCGTTGCAGAGTTCCTTTTGTTGTCGGCTCCTTCCCCAGTGGGTTCTCCGCAATGAACATAGCTAGTTGTGCAGAAAAGCGCAAGTTGAGAATAGTGAAATGGTTTAAATTCGTGCAGCACCTTAACCCTTTGAAAACTCGAGATTCGCGTGATCCTTGGAGTGCTCGGAATTGGAGAGGTTTCCAGCTGAAGAGTACAGTCTTCCATTCTTCAAAGAAGTGGGCTACGTCAGGAAACTCTGTCCCAAGTGCGGAGTATACTTCTGGACGCAAAATCCAACTCAGGAAACTTGTGGAGAAGCAACTTCGGAAGGATGTGCCAGCTACACTTTCATAAACGATCCACCTACGAGGAAGAGCTATAGCCTACGTGAGATGCGCGAAGCCTTCCTATCATATTTTGAAAAACATGGACACACTCGAATAAAGCCCTACCCCGTTGTTGCAAGGTGGCGGGATGACATTTACCTAACGCATGCAAGCATAATAGACTTCCAACCTTATGTTACAGAGGGGATTGCGCCGCCGCCGGCAAATCCTCTTGTGATTTCTCAACCTTGTATTCGCATGGTTGACATAGCTAATACGGGCCCAACTTTCGGAAGGCATTTGACGATTTTTGAGATGGGCGGGGCGCACGCTTTCAACTATCCTGATAAGGAGATATATTGGAAGGACCAGACCGTGAGGTACCACCACGATTGGGTCACCGAGGATTTGGGCGTGAACTCCGAGGAGATAGTCTACAAGGAAGACGTGTGGGTTGGCGGTGGAAATGCAGGTCCAGATGTGGAATGCATCATTCGAGGCATGGAAGTCGCAACGCTTGTCTTCATGCAGTACAAGGTGGTCAACGACAAGTTTGTGAAGCTGCCTATACGAACAGTTGACACAGGCTACGGAATAGACCGTTACACGTGGGTTTCTCAGGGAGCCCCAAGCGGTTTTCACGCAATCTACGGCGACCTGCTGAGCAGAATATTCAAGATGGCAGGAATAACGAAGACTGACAATAAGTTGTTGACCAGAATAGCCACGGTTTCCGGGCTGGTGAGCCTAGACAAAACCGCGAGCAGACTTGAAACTAGGAAGAAGGAAGCCGAACTTGTTGGACTAAGCGTCGAAGAGTTAGACAAGTTTCTGACGCCGATTGAAAATGTCTTTGCCGTTGCAGACCACACAAAGTGCTTAAGCTTCATACTTTCCGAGGGTGTGGTTCCGTCAAACATCCAAGAAGGATACCTGGCTAGGCTTCTCTTCCGAAGAATCTACAGGCTTCTAAGAATGTTGAACATCCCGGATAAGCTGTACCACATTGTGGACATGCAGATTGACCTTTGGTCCAAGGATTATCCACGCCTCAAGGAGATGCAGCATGAGATCATGGAGATGCTCAAGGTCGAGGAGGAGAAATTCCAAGAAACCATCATAAGAGGCGAAGGAATGGTGAAACGCATCTCCTCAGAGCTGAAAACCAACAAGAAGAGAGAAGTCCCAATCGAGACTTTAACTGAACTGTATGATTCTCACGGGTTGCCGCCTGAAATTGTTAAGCAAACAGCTGAAGCCGAAGGCTTGAAAGTGGAGGTTCCTGACAATTTCTACGCGCGTATTGCTCAGAGGCACATGCAAGTGTCTAAGCCAGCGGAAAAAGAGGGTTCAAGCCAAGAGGAGTGGCTGGAAAGTGAAGTTTCAGGCATTCCCGCCACTCAGATGCTTTACTATCAGGATCAGTACATGAAGGAGTTTGAGGCAAAAGGTCTCAAAGTGCTGAGCGACGAATACGTGGTTCTGGACAAGACGTGCTTCTTTCCAGAAGGTGGAGGTCAACCGGCAGACAGCGGCTACCTACTGTCCGGCAGCAGCAAAGTTGAAGTTGTTGATGCCCAGAAGATTGGCGCAGTTGTGGTTCACAAGTTAAGAAATGCGACTGCTTTCAAGGAAGGAAGCATCGTTAAGGGAGTGATTGACTGGGACAAGCGATACGGTCTTATGAAGAATCACACTGCGACCCACGTGGTCGGCGGAGCAGCGAGACGCGTGCTTGGGAACCATGTTTGGCAGTATGGCACGCAGAAAGGTGTTGAAAGCTCGAGACTTGACATTTCGCACTATCGTAGGTTGTC
>JBGPBD010000006.1:0-10770 GCA_041481045.1 Bathyarchaeia archaeon
AGCTATTACCTTTACACTGTTAAGTTAAAGAACGCCAACAGAGCAAAAAGAGATAAAATTGTTCAGCAGTTGATTCAGAAGGGAATAGGCGCTTTTGTCTGCTACGTTAACCCAATACATCTCATGCCATATTATCGCAAATATGGAAAGCTCAGACTTCCAGCGACGGAGAAGGTATCAAAACAGGTGTTCTCATTGCCAGTTCATCCGGGCGTCACAGCAGAACAGATAGACTTCATTGGAGAAACAGTTTCACATCTGCTGAAATAGCCTTTGCACACTAGGTTTAAATAGAATCGTCGAGTAGTATTGAAAACCCCGATCTGGGGTTTTGTTGAAGGTTTACATCATGCAGAAAACTAAGGTTATTATAATGGGCGCCGCTGGCAGGGACTTCCACAATTTTAACGTCTATTTCAGAAACAATGATGCCTACGAAGTTGTGGCCTTCACGGCTACCCAAATTCCCGGAATAGAAGGCCGAAACTACCCAACCGAACTTGCTGGTCCGAACTATCCAAAGGGCATTCCCATCTATCCTGAAGAGAACTTAACCAAACTGATAAGAGAACATGATATTGACCAAGTGATTTTCGCCTACAGCGACGTTTCACATGAGTACGTTATGCACAAAGCCTCTACAGTACTAGCAAGCGGAGCTGATTTCCGTTTGATGGGACCCAAGACAACAATGCTGAAGTCAAAGGTTCCAATCGTTTCGGTATGTGCCGTCAGAACTGGTTCAGGCAAAAGCCAAACCTCACGGCAAGCTGCGAAAATTCTGAAAAACAAGGGTCTGAGAGTTGCAGTCATCAGGCATCCTATGCCTTACGGTGATTTGAGGAAGCAGATTTGGCAACGCTTTGCCTCATATGACGATTTAAGCAGGTATGAGTGCACTATTGAAGAAAGAGAAGAATACGAGCCTCACATTGACAACGGCATCGTTGTCTATGCCGGCGTCGACTACGAGAAAATCTTGAGAGAGGCTGAAAAAGAGTCAGACGTGATCGTCTGGGACGGAGGAAACAACGATTTACCGTTCTATAAGCCTGACTTGCACATTGTCGTGGCAGACCCGCATAGGCCAGGACACGAACTCATGTACCATCCAGGAGAAGCCAATCTGCGCATGGCTGATGTTGTGATAATAAACAAAGTTGACACCGCTGATCCACAGAAGGTGAAACAGGTTAAAGAAAACACTAAGATGCTTAATCCAAAGGCAACGGTCCTAGACGCAGCTTCACCCGTAACTGCTGACAAACCAGAACTGATTAAAGGAAAACGAGTGTTGGTAATTGAAGACGGACCTACACTCACCCATGGCAACATGCCATATGGCGCAGGGACAATTATGGCCAAGAACTCTGGCGCAAGCGAAATCGTCGACCCCAAACCCTATGCCACTGGCTCAATAAAAGAGGCTTACAAGAAATACCCGCATTTGGGCGCACTACTCCCGGCACTCGGCTATAGTGGGAAGCAAGTCGCCGAGTTGAAAGAGACTATAGATCACGTTCCATGCGACGTCGTGGTCATCGGAACTCCCATCGACCTTAGAAGAATTATTACAATTGACAAGCCAACCGTGAGAGTAAAATACGAACTTAAGGTCATCGGGCCAATTTCGCTTGAACAGATCCTAAATGAATTTCTTAAAAGACGTGGAAAACAATGACTAGCGAAGAAGGAGAAATCTCTCGGATAAAGGTAAAATTGATTGTTGAGGGCTTGGGAGAGGCCGAAGGAGAGCTCGTACGCTTCCTGGCACCCAGAACGATAGATATGATCGTCCGTAAGCTTCCAATAGAGGGAAGAGCAGCCCTATGGAAGGAAGAAGTGTATTTCGAGACTGCGATCAAAATGGGAGAAGAAAAAGCTAAGGGAACTGTTGAAAATGGGGCCATCGCCTTTTGGCCCATGGGAAGTGCCATATGCATATTCTACGGCGAATCACAACCCTACAGTCCAGTGAACATACTAGGCAAAATAACCAAGAACCTGGAAATATTCAAACAAGTGAAAAGCGGAACAAAGATCAGAGTTGAGCCACTAGTAAACCAAGAAGCTGTCCCGCCACAACCCTAAGAGACGCTCGCACTCAGCTATTACTTCTTTTTCTCTGCTTTTGCCTTTCAGGACTTCTAGGAATTCGATGCGTTTTGCAACCGAACGTTTCTCTGCTTCGCCACCGTAGTAGTGTTTCAGTTCAAGATACTCTTGCATGTGATTAGCTTTTTGTAAGAATATGCTGGCAGCATCAACTGGACTTTCAACAGCATAAACGTTCGCCCAGATTGCAGCGTCTGCATTCCGAAGCTGGGTTAAACCGTCAATTTCCTTTATCTTGCGAATATATGTCCTCAGAAAGTCATAGTAGCCCGCAATCTTGACAAGCTTAAGTGCTCTCCTCACCTTCTGCCTAAACTCTGGACTACCCTCTATTGTAATCCGATGCCTGTAGCCTTTCTCGATAAGTTCCCTAGCTACTCTGACTTCCTCATCAGTGTAGACTCTGTTGGGAAACTCCAAGTAATGAATGAACTCCTAGCGCTAATTTGGAATCTATTCGAAAAGATAGAGCAAGCCTTTGAGGCCTAGTCTGCCTTGTAAATTTTGATGTTGTGGCTCCCAGACACCAAGTGAATTGTACCGTTCTCTTCCAGTTGCTCCAGAAAGTCCTTCGCTGCACTTATTCGAATGTTCAAACGCGTGGCCACAGCGTAAGGCGTCAAGAAGTTCATTTTCTTCAATTCACCAACAATTTTCTCGTTCTTCACATCCGGTGAAACTATTCCCAATAGTCTCTTCTCCTTCGGCGGCCCACCTGATTTCTCCTTCTTCTTCCCCTCTTCTTCCTCGTCCTTCTTTACTTGCGAACGTTCCATCTGCTTCAGGCTAAGTTTCTTTTTTCCACCCATGGTAACCAACTTCATCCAGTAAGGATGCTTCGTAGTTCTTTAGGTTTTCTGAGACTAAGAACTTTGATTAATTCAATCTTACGTTTTAATAAAATAAAAAGAAAGGATGGGTAAGGCTATCTTTCCATTACCTTCTTGGCGGCGATCTCAATATCTTCAGATTTTATGGTCTTTCTTCCAGCGTGCATTGCAAAGTCCAGGGCTTCCTTGGCGATCTTGATACCAATCGCCTCTAGCGCTTTCGCTAATTCTTTTGCTGCTGCTTCGCTAACACGGTCTGCTCCAGCCTTCTTGCAAAGCCTATGCATAGGGGCTACAGCCAAATCCAAATCAACCATAAGGACTACCTCGTAGCGTCTTTTTCTATTTAAAGCCGTATTTAACGTTTGTTATTCCCGACTTGCCAGAAGCTGCCGTCGATAGCAGGAACCATCAAAATAACGGGGAAATCATAAAAGCATATCATTGCTAGTCTAATGAATGCCGTGAAAACAACATGAGGTTCGTTGACGCCCACGTACACCTTTCAGATGAGGAATACTCCAAATGCATTGGCGAAATCATGGCAGATGCCAAGAAATCAAACGTTGTCGCCTTAGTCTCAAATTCAATGGACCTGAAAACTAGCAACGATAATTTGAAGCTGGCGGAAAAATATCCTAGAACCATCTATGTCGCCCTGGGAGTTCATCCATGGAATGTGAAAGCAATAACTGACGACGAGCTTCAGCAGACACTGATGCTGATTGAAGAACAGAAGCAGAATGAGGCGCTAGTTGCAATTGGTGAAATCGGCTTAGACCAGAAGTACGACAAAATACTGGAAAGACAACGTAGTGTTTTCAAGGAAATGTTGAATGTGGCTGAAAAACTGGACTTGCCAGTAATCATCCATTCACGAGGCATGACTACTCAAATTGTCGACATGCTTCCGTCTTACAGGCTTAAAGGAGTCTTGCTACACTGGTTCAGCAATCCGATAAGCGCATTGTTCAAAGCTGTCGAAAAGGGATACTACATCACGGAAGGGGCGCCGACAGTGTATTCGAACGAGACACGCGAAGTCGTGAAAAAGGTGTCCTTGACCAACTTGTTGACAGAAACGGATGGGCCAGTACGCTTTTTCAAGCCTCCGTTTGACGGGAAAAGGACAACACCAGCCTTCATACCAACCGTTGTTAAGGCAATAGCAGAAATCAAAGAACTTGAAATCAAAGACGTCGCTGAGCAGATAATAGAGAATTTCGAGGCTTTTTTCAGAGTAAAGTTAAATTAGGATGGCCTCTCTTAAGAAAGCTAACTTCAATGCAATCAAAGCAGTGGAGAAGCAAGGATAATTGGTTACGTGCTTGGAGGAAATTGATTGGGAAATGTGCGGACAGACCAGGTCAAGCGTACAGCCAGGGAACTTGTTAGACGTTTCCCTGATAAATTCTCTGACAACTTCGAAGAAAACAAACGATTGGTACGCCAGCTTGTAGAGGGCTCAACCAGAAAGGTTAGAAATCAAATTGCAGGCTACATTGCAAGATACCTTGCTGGTCAAGAGGTGGAAGTTCAGCAAGAAGAGGAAGAGATCACTGAAGGCGAAAACCAGTGATGGATGGGTACAGAAAGAGCTGGGCCCTACGCTATCTGCGTGAAGCAAAGGCAGAGCTTGAAGCCGCAAGAAAAATGCCCTACATGGCCCCAAGCCTGGTTTTGGAATCTATAAGAAAGGCGCGAAACGCGATCTACTATAGCCTGGGAGAGCCAGCATTCATAGAGATCGTCATTAGGGAGGCCGCTGAGAAAACGCAGGCAATCGAGGATCCAGTTTTGAAATGCCTAGTGGAGATCGAAGGGACCGTTCAGCGCCTAGCACAAATGCAGGAAGTCGACGGCGAAAAAGTAATGAAACAGGCCGACAGCCTAGTGCAGCTTGCAGTGGACATTGTTGAAACGTTGACTGAAGAAAAAATCGAGGAATAAGAAGACTAGTGTTTCTCGACTGCCTTGGCTATGCGGTCCAGGGCTTTCTTGATGTTTTCAACAGAGTTGGCAAAAGACAAGCGCAGATGATCTTCGCCGAACTTTCCAAAGGATGTTCCTGGTAGAACAGCCACTCCTGCATTGTAAAGCAAGTGATCGCCAAGTTTTCGGCAGTCCATACCTGTGGCTTTTGTGTTCGGAAACACGTAGAAAGCGCCGCGTGGTTTCTTGCATGTTATGCCCTTTATGCTGTTCAGACCTGAGACTATGACTTCTCTTCGTTTCTTGAATTCTGCAACCATCTTCTCTGGTTCGGTTTGCGGTCCTTTTAGGGCTTCTATGCCGGCTATCTGGGTGAAAGAGCAGGTACAGGAGTTCGTGTTGGTCATCAGCCGCGCGACTTTTTGAGCAAGGTCCTTGCGCATTACACCGTAGCCAAGTCTCCAGCCAGTCATGGCGTAGGTTTTTGAGAAGCCATCCAGCAAAATCGTTTTGTCCTTCATTCCAGGAAGAGCAGCAATGCTTTCATGCTTGCCTTCATAGATTATTCTGCTATAGATCTCGTCTGCAAGCACGAAAACGTCGTCTCGGTCAGCTATGCAGTCAGCTATGACCTTCAGATCGTCCTTGGTCACGATTCCGCCTGTTGGGTTTTCAGGATAGTTCAGTATTATCATTTTAGTTTTTTTTGTTATGTGTTTCTTGATGTACTCTGGGTCAAGCCTGAAATCGTTCTCTTCCGAAAGCGGAACGGGCACAGGTTTGGCTTCAACAAAGTTTATCAGGGATTCGTAGATTGGGAAGCCAGGGTTTGGATAAAGAACCTCGTCTCCAGGGTTTACCAAGGCGAAGATGCTGAAGAACATTATTGGCTTGGCGCCTGGTGTCACAACCACCTCGTCTGCCTCGGCTTTTATGCCTCTCGTTTTCGAAATGTACTGAGCAATGGCTTCTCTGAATTCAGGAAGTCCTGCAGATGGACCATAGTGTGTGTATCCAGCGTTGATTGCCTTGATCGCTGCTTCCTTGATGTTTCTAGGTGTATCAAAATCTGGTTCACCGATTTCCAGGTGGACAACTTCTTTTCCTTGGCTTTCGAGAGCCCTTGCCCTTGCAAGCACTTCAAAAGCTGTTTCTGTTCCTAAGGTTTCCATTCTTTTCGCAAAGATGGAGCTCACTTATATCACCTTAATGGAAAGGAAAATAAAGGTAGAAGATAGGGGGTATTTAACTATTACAGCTTGACCTCTTGAGAATTCATGTTCAGATTAGTTTTGACTGCGGCTTGATCTTCATTACGTCTGGATTTACCAGGTTTGGCGGTCTCTTTCCTTGGAAGAATGAGACGAGGTTTTCAGCAACCATTTCAGACATTTTTGAACGTGTTTCTAGGCTTGCACTCGATATGTGTGGTGCAACAACTACGTTGTCGAGCTTGAGCAAAGGATTATCCAGAGGCGTTGGTTCCTGCTCGAAAACGTCAAGACCAGCCCCTGCAATTTGACCCTTCTTCAAAGCTTCATACAGGGCTTTTTCGTCAACGACAGGCCCGCGGGAATTGTTGACCAAGTAGGCCGTCTTCTTCATCAGCTTAAGCTTTTCCGCATTTATCAAGTGATGTGTCTCCTTCATCAGTGGAACGTGAATGCTTACAAAGTCCGATTCCTTCAGAAGCGTGTCCATGTCCACCTTCTTAGCTCCCAAGTCTTTTTCGATCTCAGGCCGTGGAACAACATCGTAGAACAGGATCTTCATGTCGAATCCTTTGGCTCTCTGTGCAACAGCATAGCCTATCCTGCCTGCTCCCACGACGCCTATTGTGGCGTGGTGGATGTCTCTCCCAGCCAGCATAGCCGGGTGCCAACTGACCTTCCACTGTCCAGTTCGTACATATTTGTCAGCTTCAACGATACGTCTTGCAACCGCCATCAGCAGAGACCATGCAAAATCGGCAGTCGTGTCAGTCAACACTTCAGGCGTGTTCGTTACGTAAATGCCCCTCTTGGTAGCCTCTGTGATGTCAATGTTATCGAAGCCTACAGCCAACTGCGACACAATCTTCAGCTTCGGGGCGGCATTGAAGACTTCAATGTCAATCTTATCCGACAATAGTGAGCCAAGCGCATCGACATCTTTCACCTTGTCAATTATCACACTTTTCGGCGGCGGAGCATAATCAGGCCACACTTCAACGTCAAAGTACTTCCTAATTATGTTCAAACCTCTCTCCGGAAGCTCCCGAGTGATGTACACCTTAGGTTTTGGCACGCAATTCACCAATTGCTGATTTGCGAAACTGTTTATTAACATTGACTTATTACACTTACGCATTAACCATTGAAAATGCTTAAGGGTTCTCGCATGGTAACAGTGAAAAACAAGGATCAGCTCATCAAGAATGGCGAAACAAGCCCTGACAGAAAGGCTCGAGAGCTGGCTCTCCACTGCCTGGAATCAGCCGTAAACTCTGTTGACCCCCAACAGATAATCAAATCAAGGGTTCTCTTGAAGAATTCAACCCTCAACGCGGGGCAGTGCTCTTTTGATTTGAAGAAGTTTAGACACATCTACGTGGTAGGCGGAGGCAAAGCAAGCGGTTCCATGGCAACTGCTCTGGAGGAGATTCTAGGAAGTCGCATAACACGAGGTCTGGTCAATGTGCCTAAGAACGATGTGAACAAGACTGAAATCATAAGCCTGCATGAAGCAAGCCATCCGATTCCAGACCAGTCAGGAGTAGAAGGAGCACGAGGCATGTTGGAAATAGCTGACCAAGCAGAAAAAGATGATCTTGTCATATGCCTAATTTCAGGAGGAGGATCAAGCCTAATGCCCTTGCCGAGAGGCGATATTTCAATCGTTGACAAGAAAGCACTTACAGATGCGCTGCTCAAGTGTGGGGCGACCATAAACGAAATAAACACGGTTAGGAAGCACATCTCAGATTTTAAGGGCGGCTGGCTTGCGAAAAGAGCCTACCCTGCCACGATCCTGAATCTGATTCTTTCCGACGTCGTAGGTGATCCGCTGGACTTCATTGCCTCAGGTCCCACTGTTCCAGATTCAACAACATTCGGCGACGCTATCAACGTTTTGAAGAAATATCACCTTTGGGACAATGCTTCACCTCATATCAAGAAGGTCCTAATAGATGGCGAGAAGGGAGCAATTCCTGAAACACCCAAGGCTAATGATGAGGCGTTCAAAAAAGTCTGCAATGTCATCGTGGGAAACAACCGGTCTGCAAGCTTGGCAGCAATCGAATCTCTTGGAAAAGCACGTCTGAATACGCTTCTGCTCACTGCAACGCTGGAAGGGGAAGCAAAGCAAGCTGGGGTTATCCTTGCCTCGGTGGCTCGTGAAGTCTCAGCTTCTGGAAATCCAATTTCCAAGCCGGCTGGCATAGTCGCAGGCGGAGAAACAACAGTAGTCGTTACTGGAAAGGGCTCAGGTGGAAGGAATCAAGAAATCCCCTTGTCGGCCTCGATGAAACTAGGCGGTCTGAAAGGCGTAGTTGTAGCTTCGCTCACCACAGACGGCGTAGATGGACCAACGGATGCGGCAGGAGCCATTGCAGATGGAAAAACTCTGGCTCGAGCCGCCGAATCCAGACTAAGGCCGGAACAGTTCCTGGCTGACAATGACTCATACCATTTCTTTTCGAAGCTCGGGGACTTGATATTCACTGGCCCCACAGGAACAAACGTTAACGATGTTACAGTAATCATAGTCTTGTAACTTTGAGAGAAGGCGGAAAATGTGGCTGTAACAGTACGGCTCATCGGATCCCTAAGGGCATCCGCAGGAAAAAGCACCTTCAAGCTTAAGCTAGAGAAAGCCGTTTCGCTAAGGAAAATTATGACGAAAATTGTTGAGGAGGAACCTAAGCTTAAACGTGTGTTAATTGACCCTGAGCTTGATGACCCGAGAACAAACGCGCTAATGCTTGTGAACGGAAGAGAAATCAGCGTGCTACAAGGTTTGGACACGAAGCTCCGGGATGGAGATGAACTGATCCTGATTTCAGTCGTGCATGGAGGATGAAAAATGAAACTTTATGCAATCAAGACAGACGAAGTCAAAACTGGCGATAACATACCTGAAGTGGCCCTGAAAGCTTTGAAGACGCAGAATCTAGAGCTTGAAAATGATGACGTTTTGGCTTTCACTTCAAAAATCGTATCCTACGGAGAAAGACGCCTGGTCGAGCTAGCAAAAGTCAGACCCTCCCAAAAAGCGAACCGACTCGCCAAAAAGTTTTCTCTGCAACCAGAATTCGCTGAGCTCATTCTGCGCGAAGCAGACAAGACGTACGGTGGAGTCAAGAAAGCAGTTTTGACATTGAAGAACGGAATCCTAGCAGCAAATGCAGGAATAGACAACAAGAATGCACCTCCAGGTTTCGTAGTTCTGTGGCCTTTCAACGCTCGAGAAAGGGCCAAAAAAATAAGAGAGGACATCAAATCCAAGACAGGCAAAAAGATCGGCGTTCTAATCGTAGACAGTGGCTTGGTGCCGCTTAGAATCGGAACGTCAGGCTTAGCCCTAGCTGTAGCAGGATTCAAACCTATAAGGGACACGAGAGGAAAACGTGACCTTTATGGCAAGCCATTGGTAATCACGCGGCATGCAGTTGCCGATGACTTGGCATCAGCTGCACATCTGCTAATGGGAGAAGCTGCGGAAAAGACGCCCATAGTGTTGATTAAGGATGCACCAGTCGATTTTGACGAGGCGGCCTATGGTTTTGAAGAAATGACGATGCCTTCTGATGAATGCATTTTCATGGGTACGTTTGCTGTGCGCTCATGACTAAGCACTGGAATCATGTTGGAAGATCGTAGAACTCTGATCAAAGGCGTGCCGACGAGCGAAGAGCCAATGGCGATTATCATTCGTTCAACCGGATAAAGAAGCGTCAGGCCTTGCCATTGTGCCGTCCATGATCCGGATAGCGGGAAGAGAATAATGTATATCAGAGAACCAGAGATCTGACCGGCCAAAGTCGATACTAATGACGTTGCGAAAAAGGCGAGTATTGATTTTGACCGCCTGTCGGATTTGAGACCCTTCTCAGCCTCGGACCCTAATGGAGATATCAGAATTAGAAACCCGATTACTTGAAACCACATCGACAATGGAAAAAGCCACGCTGGTCCGTTGAAGGGGTAAAATCCAAAGGCCAACAGAAATAGCAAGTAGACCAGAGCGCACAGTTTTCTCTTGCCTTTGACCAGTAGACCAGCGCATAATGCTGTGACAATGCCTGAGACGAAGCTTGGCGGAAAGAAGGAACCAGCGAAAAGGGCGATCAATCCTCCGAGAGCTGCAGATAATGGTCCTATGTAGGGCCCGAGAAGAACACCGATTATCGGCGCGGTGATCGCAGCGGCCGTTATGGCGTTGCTGGGCATGCCGAGGATCCGAAAAATGGGGAAATATGAGAAAACTGCGTACAACGCGGCGAAGCATACGATGAGGGCCACATCTTTTGCGATGAGTTTTCTTGTAACGCGCACCTTTGCAGTACCTGCTTTTTTGTTTGTGGAAACTTAATATTTTGAACGGTTTATAAATGTCAACATGCCAAATCCGATAATCACCTTGACAACGGATTTCGGGTTCAGAGACCCTTATGTAGCTGAAATCAAGGCTGTGATCTTGAGCATAAGTCCGAACGCGAGGATTGTTGATGTCACACATGAAGTAGACAAGTTCAGCATAAGGATGGGTACCTACGTGTTGGCTTGTGCGGCCCCATATTTTCCAGAAGGCACTGTACATTTGGCAGTAGTTGACCCAGGCGTTGGAACAAGAAGGCGAGCTATACTGATTCAGACGCGAAACAGCTTTTTCATCGGACCAGATAATGGCG
>JBGPBD010000007.1:0-10644 GCA_041481045.1 Bathyarchaeia archaeon
CTATTCCCTGCACGGTAGCGTTCTCGGCAATCTTCAAATCGCCCAAGACAGATGGCGAAATGCAAAACTGCTGCTGAAGAAAAACAACCTCACACCTATGAGCTTAGCTAGACAGCAATAATCCTGTCGTTTATTTGTGAAGATCAGATCCCACTTGAAATCCTTTTCTAATTCTTTCAAACATGCATTTCCACACTTGTTTTGCAGGAAGGCACTATCCCAGATCTTCCGTTTTGTCTGCAATCCTGCGGTTTGTTCAGCTCGAAAATCAAAACGAAAATGGAGAAGAAATGACGTGGTACGTGAGGCATTTTTAGGAAGCTGCTTCAATATCATCCAAATGTTTGAACTGAGCCCAGAAGAGCGCCAGCGCTTCAGAAACATCCTTTTCATCCATGCGCTTGTCCTCAAGGTCAAAAATTTCCATGTTGAAGATGTTGTTATGCTCGGTTGATTTAAAAGCTTTTGCGCACACTCAAGACTTAAGCCACAAGAAAAGCCAAATGCTGGCCCGCGCGTTATTTACAGAGCCTGTTGTCATCGATCTGTGTGAAGCCTATTTCTTAAGCACGTAGTTGTCCATTACCATGCAAAGAACCCTGAAAACCTCTTCACCTTCCAAGTTCTCTGTGTCCAAAATAAGTTGAAAGGGCGCGTAGTCCTCTCCTAGGGAAAACCCGTAGAGTTCTCTGTAAATATCTCGTGTGTGGCTTTCCTTCTTCTTCAATGCTTCTAATGCTTCAGCGACGCTTATGCTGTCTCTTTTGGCCACTCTTTCAGCCCTTTTTTCAAGAGAAGCTTCTAACCATATTTTGAAGCCTTGATTAAGAAGCCACGGCATTGTCCAACTGTCCAATATGACATTTCCTTCCTGCGCCAGCTCCAAGAGTTTGTTGTCGATTGCACGGTCAAACTCAAGGTCTACGCCTCTTTTCTCGAGAAAGCGCAGTCCTTCCTTACTTTCCCACCAGCCACGTTCAACGTTTTCAAAACCGTCAATCATAGCTAGGGCCTTGAGCGTATCCCCTCCCGAATAATATTTCAGACCATACTTGTCGGCCAGTTTTCGCGCCAACGTGCTTTTGCCGCTTCCAGCCATTCCGCACACGCAGACAATTTGCCTGCTGATTCTCGCGGTTTTTCTGCCACCTGTCATCTGTCTGCCTCGAGGGGACGTTAGATTTTTCTTGCAGCTTGTCTAAGATTGCTCTTGAGACAATTATGACATATCTGCCCGCCGTATGGACGCCCTATCCTCTTCTTGCTTCGATTGAGCCTGCTTGTTCCGAATTTTGAAATTCGTGGAATTCCAGCTATTAGCTGTCCGCAAATTGTGCAATGTTGTGGGGCGTTGGCTTCGCCCCTGTAATGAACTCTTTGGCCGCCGCCAGGCAGGCTTTTCTGTGTGCGCTTCTGACTCCTAGTACGTTTGCTTGGTCTTGGCATTCTATTCGCTCACCTCTATTATCCCAAGTAGATGCGAAAAGATCGTTCCAAACATCATTGAGCACAATAGGTACCACCATATGAGCGAAGTGTTGAAGATTGGAATGGGAAGGATCGCACCGATACCTGGAAGGTAAGCAATGTCGCACCCAACGAAGAATCCTCCCAAAACTTGCCATATGATGAGTAGAGGAACAAGAAAGATCAGCGTAACTTTCATTGATTGCATTGACATTTTAGATTGGAGCTGAAGAATCTGCTTCTGTTTCTTCATGACTTTTTCCAAGTGCTTCTTGTCGTCTTCACGTCTTGCTTCTCGCAGCTCATTGTTCCACTCTGATATCTCTTTTCTCCAAGCCTTCGACTTTTCAGGGTTGGTTAGCAGACGGTTCGTCAGCGAAGTTAGAAGCGAGATTAGAGCACCTAATAGAAATAGGAAAAGTGTGGAGACAGGAATAACCTGAAGCACTTCAAACAATATCAAACTACCTCGCAGGCTTTCAATATGTCTCTGGCAGCCTCTTCAGCCTTTCCTTCACTGTTAACGGCTATCTTTACAGGGGCGCCTGTCAATACGGAGCATGCGCCAGCCATAAGTCGGGAAACCATCAGTTCCTCGCTCACAGCCTCGTCTACTGTTGCGTCTCTTTTCCTGCTATTGTCCTTAATCCTTCGTGCGGAGATCTCATTCGGCTTGGCTTCAACGAGCACAAGCATTTCCGGCTTCAGAAGCTGCAAAACGTGACTCGGCAGACCCGGCATGTACCCGCTAGATGTCTTTATCGCCATGTGCGTGTCGATAATCGTCATGCTATCAGACAATTTCACTTTCTGGGAGATGACTTCGGCCACTTCCTTCTGCAGTTTGCGCTGGAAATCAACATCTGACTTCCTCATTGCATCTCTTTCCATGTTTTTCCCATATTTCTCAAGAGTCTCCAAAGTGACTGTTCCATAATTAAGAAGATTAACTTTGACGCCTGCTTGTCGGGCAAGCTTTTCAACGAGGCTGCAAACCGTAGTCTTTCCAGTTCCCGGTATGCCAGTGACGATTATTGTCTTGTTCATGGCTTACTCTCCGAATATCCGCCTAAAAGCCGGAATCGTCTCTGCCGCCTGTTCCGTCACCAAGGTCTCGTAGTATTGATACACTATTCCAACCGAAAGTAGGATACCCATTCCTGAACCGAAGACTCCGAAGAAATCTGATATTCCAGCGACCATAGCTACCGCTATCCCGCCTACAATGGTCACGGCAGGTATGTAGCGTTTCAGAACAGATTCAATGGCTCTTCCAGATTGTCTGTACCCTGGGATTTGCATTCCTGAGTCGATTAGCTGTTGAGCCACTGTTGACGGCCCCAAGCCACCTACTTCAAGCCACGTGAGCGAGAAAACAACACAGAATACGATGAGTATTCCTAAGTAGCCAAGCGCTCTTGCAGGAGCTGATGTAGCATCTATGAAGTTGTTAGG
Organism: Bathyarchaeia archaeon; assembly: GCA_041481045.1. GTDB lineage: Archaea > Thermoproteota > Bathyarchaeia > Bathyarchaeales > Bathycorpusculaceae > DASPTR01. The sequence continues at coordinate 2,923 of JBGPBD010000007.1, forward strand.
CGCGGTCACGTAGTACACTAATCCCCCTGACGGATGAATTGACGTGCTGTTCCCTGAAGTCACTTTCGTGTATTGCCCCAGCAGGTCGAGCCAGAAGTTGTTTCCCGGAGTAGGTTGACCATTCATGCTCCAGAAAAGTTGTGAAAAGAAATACACGTTAGCAAAAAGTGCAGACGCAAAGATTACTGGCAAGTTCGAGACATAGAGAAGCTTTATCGGATATCTGCTGCGGTATCCTCTGTAACCTGCATACGACAGGGGCAGTTCCACTCTCACTCCTTCCATGTAGATTATGACCAGAAAAGCCGCAATCGTAGCCACAAGACCCAGCATAGACGGATTTGAAGGGACAGCTGTAAGCAGATCTGTCCCCGTTTCAGGAGCTGGATGGTTTCTCAGCCACATTAATGCTGCAGGTTGACCTGATGATATAACTTGCCCTAGCGCGACGAAGAAACCGTAGGCTCGAGATTCCCCAGGCCCAGGCACGGGCGAGAAACTCTGCCAAAAGATGTGTTCAGCGACTCCTGCCATGATGAACAAGCTTATTCCGCTGCCGAAACCCCAGCCTTTCTGCACAAGTTCATCCAGCAACATCACGATGACTCCGGCGGCCAGGAGTTGCAGGAAAACCATTAAGGCGATGCTGCTTGGCAAGGTTCCATACATTCCACCAATGATGTATGCGAATGCTTGAATCCCAGTCAGAAGTATCGAGAAGACCTTGCTTGCCGTAGTGAACAAGCCTCGATCTTCAGGACTTCCCATGTCGCATTCAATCATTGCAGAACCAACAAGAAGCTGCAGGATCAGTCCAGCCGTGACTATCGGGCCTATTCCAAGCTCCATCAGGCTACCACGGTTAGATGCAAAGATTATTCGAAGGGCAGCAAGCTCTCCCAATGACGTTGAAATGACGCCATAAAGCGGAACTTCCGTCATAATCAAATAGATGATAAGCACAAGTGCTGTCCAGAAAAGTTTCTCGTTAAACCTAACTCGACGTTCAGGAGACTTGATTTCAGGGATGATTCGGGCAATTGGCTTGAATATACTCAGAAATCTTCCGGCCATTGACTAGCAGCTACTCCTCCTTTTCTTGAGCCTCTGCCAGAACCTCTCCGCCGGCTTCCTTTATTTTTCGTGACGCTGATTCTGAGCATGAAGCCACTTTCACTGTTAGTGGCTTGGTGACTTTGCCCGTGCCAAGAAGCTTAGTGTAGCCGAGGTTATCTAAATTTAAGAAATATCTGTCCTTCTCTGCAGGAAGCTCTCCAGCCATTCGATCAAGTTTTCCAACGTTTACGACTTTGAAACTCTGTCGCAGGCTCTTAGGGCAAGTAAATCCTTTCTTTTCGAAGTAATTGGGTTCATACCTTATGACGTAGGACCACTTATGCTTGTGGCGTCCACATTTTCGTTCAGGCTTGGCTCCCTGATCTCTGTGTTGCCCTACTTTTCCGTAACCACAAGTTCTTGAACCCCGATTTTTTCTGCTTTTCCTGAGCCGATGCGGCATTTTCTAACCTGCAACCTTGTCTATGGTTTTTTCTTGTATAGCTTTTTTCAGCTGTATTTCAAGCACACCATTCTTGCATGTTGTACGTATGGTGCTTGGAATCACTCTCTTTGGAAGATTTAAACTTTTGTAGTATTTGCGATCCAGGGCCTCAGCACACAAGGTTAACCGTTGATCTTCCACGTTGATTTTCAAGCTCTCCATATTAAAACCCGCAAATTCAGCGACAACTACTATTTCGCCTTTTTCCTCAATTACGTCAAGGAGAGGTTCAGGCTCTCTTGCCCTCCTTTCAGAATAGGCTTTTGGCATCCTATACCTATTGGCATACACTCTTTTCCTGACCTTCGAATCGTTCACGCGAGTGTTCGGAGGAGCCATTTTATTTCTCACTCCCCTGAACGCTTTAAAAATCTTGAACCATTTTGAATTTTTCCTGCTCCTACGCCATTTCGCGCTCAACCTTCTCCTCTCCTAGGATACAATGCCATCTGGAAAGTGTCTATAAAATGTATCGCCAAAAACGAGTTGAAAACTTGCGCTTAAGCCATTCGCTTTATCAGTTCGTTGATTTCTTCGCCTCGATATCCAAGTTCGCCGCCTGAAGCATAGCCTTTCTTGATGTTTCCCTTGTACCCTTTGGTCGGAGGCCGCAATCTGAAAGCTGGCTGGATGTTCGGCAGCTTCCAATATTCAACACGACAGTTGAAAACTGCTTCTGCAAGTTCCTCAATTGTCTTGTAGCCAATCTTGTTCAGGTATTCTTCTGTAGGTTTCTTGTTACCTAGTAGCCTCCCCCTTTTCATTATCAGCATGCTCAAAATGTCCTTGGAAGCTTCCCCCCAAGTCACGTAGCCGCGCGCTGACTTCAACATGCCGATGAATGAGGGGCGACTGTCAATCAACGCAGCATAATTGTTCCGAGTTAAATGAAGCAACCTCAAAGTTTCCCTTGCCTCACGTCTGGCTCTTATAGTTCCACGTACTCTCACGGCCACGATGCTCTTGTTTTGAGCTGCTTCTTCTGTCAACTATGTCACCCAATCCGTTGGCGTTATGAGGCTGTAGGTCTTCTTCAGCGCGTCAAAAACGGCATACGCGAAGGAAGGTACTGTTCTGGTCGAACCGAAGCTTCTGGTCCAACAGTCCTTTATGCCAGCGAGACCTAAGATCACTTTCGCAACCTCGCTTGCAACCAAACCTAGGCCTCTTGGTCCTGGAATAAATTCGATTCTTACGCTGCCGCATTTTCCTTCAATCTTGTACGGTATTGAATGTGGTTTTCCGCAACCGCACTCCCAACTTCCGCACCCCCTTCTCACAGGCACAATTTTCAAGCGTGCGTCTGCAGCAGCTTTTTCTATGGCATTTCGAACTTGTTTTGCTTTTCCAGACCCCATGCCTATGTAACCGTCTCTGTTCCCGACGGCAACTATCGCTTTGAACCTTGATTTTTCGCCTGCATCAGTCTGCTTTTGGACTAGGTTGACGTTTATGACTTCCTCTTGCAGGTCTGGAAGCAGAGCGTCAACAACCTGTGGCTCGCGCAGTTGGTAACCACCTGTGAAGACTTCCTCAATCGACGTGATCCTGCCTTCCTGAATCATCTTTCCAATTCGTGTTTTAGGAACCCACCGCTCCAGACTCTCAGCTGGTTCTCTTCTATCGCGTCCTCGACGACTGCTTCTTCCTCTTCTCATATCTTTTTACCTCCGCTTTTAAATGCCGCTGCAATCTTCTTTTTGACTTCAGCAAAGTTTTCTGAAAGATTCTCTGGAGGAAGTTTCTTCTCAAGATATTTCGAGAACTTTGCCTGATACTCTTCAGGACTAGACGCAAGACTCTTGGCATACTGCGCAATGTGGTCGCCCTTTAGTCTTTTTTCGTCTGGCAGTTTCTCTTCGCTGTGGGGCACACGTATTTCCGCATCTAGAACCCCCCTAAGTACAGCGAATGCTTTTGCACCCTTCGAAGGCGAATGCAGCCCCACATCTAGGATTGCCTCCTCTATTCCCTGCGCTCTTGCCTTTAACCCACACAGAAGCCCCGTCAAATAGGCCGTAGGCAGATTTCCTCCGTAGGCTTTCCACCCATACTCTCTCGCCAATTCGCGGCTGTGAGCCGAAACTAGGACTTCATCCCCCTCAGGTCTAGCCGTAATTATCTGAGCAGTCATGTTTTTCAAAGAGCCACGAACTACGAGTCGCGGTCTACTGGAGACTATAAAAGCCCTTCTTGCATGGTAATCTGTTTTCCCCTCCCTTCTTCGCTTGTAAGGAGTGCAATATCGCGAATTCCTCGCCATTTATCGTTTCCTCCACACGTCGTGTGCCTTCAGATAGCGCTCTAAGTCGGCCACAGACGCGAATCTCCCGCTACTGGCCATCGTGTACAGCTCCCGATATGCAGTTTCCGCAATGATTTTTCTAGTTTTCAGTACTCTAAGCCTCTTCCTCAAGGCTCGAATCTTGCTCATCCAAGCCTCTTTCCTGGAGATTCTTGCATGAGGGGATCCTGTTCTGCTGCCCATCCCGCTTCGCAGTCCCTTCTTCCTCTTCATGTGCAGAACGCGGGCTCTTCCGCGGCTTACTCCTTTTTCTGGCGTTGACTTGATGACGCCTTGATGGATCAGTTTCCTTATGTCTTCTCTCGTTATCGCCGTCTCTGTATCATCTACTTTTTCAGGGTCTATCCAAACACGGTTCTGACCGATTTTCAGTATTTGCGCTGCTAGACGCCGCTGAGTCTTAAGATCGGTCATTGTTCTTTCGTCTCCCTTCTGCGTCTTCTAGCCTTGTCTTGCTTTGGCTCTGTTTTTGACGGTTCTACTGTCTCTTTTTCTTCTTCCTTTTCCTCAAGCTTCTCTTCGGCCAATTCCTCTTCTTTCGGAGTAATCTGCTTGATGTTCAAGACGGTGATTCTCTTCTTTTTTGCTTCTGTAAAAATCTTGGATCTTTTTCTTTTGCCCACCGTGTGTGCAATCCGTACGGCTTGAGTTTTAGGATCAATCCCTTTCAGCTCTTCAACATTGTGGGTTAGAACCTCTCTGTAGCCGGAAGGGTGAAGCCCCCTGGCGATTTTTGGTCCTCTGTATCCGATGCTGACGCCAGGTGGCCATCCATCATATTTAATCCGTGTTTTGTGGTCTAGACCTCGCGGTCTGCGCCAGTTTTCTTTAAGGCGGAAATATCGCCAACTTTCTGGTCTGACGAAATTCGGCTTCTTCAGTTTTGCTTGTCTTCTCAGCTTCAGCGCCTTCTTTGCAGTGCCCTGGCTTTGCCCTGTCATTCTTCCATTCCCTCGATTCGTTCGTACACGTATATGCCGTCCAAAAAGATCCTAGGATCTTTCCTCTTCACTTTGGTGGCTTGCTCAACGTTTGCGGCTGTCTGGCTTACGTTTTCTAGGTTCAGGTCTTGAATGACTACGTCTTCGGTCTGAATCTTGACTTTAGCGTCGCCTACTATCTTTGCTTTTCTTGGATTTCGTTCTCCCATGAAGTTCTCGATCAAAACTGTTTTGTCCTTGACTTTAACTGATATCGGAAAATGTGAGAAGACGATTTTAAGTTTGTACGTAAAGCCTTTTCTGACTCCTGTAATCATGTTTTGAATGTGAGAATGAATGGTTCCAACTAGCGCAGTCTCTTTCTTTCTAGGCCATTCAGCCCAAATAAGCATCGTTTTGCCGTTAACGTCCATCGACACGGAAGCGTGGCGAAAGTCTCGGGTTAGCGTTCCTTTTGGACCTTTGACCATTACCTTTCTTCCTTCTAGAGCAACCTCGACGTCCTCTGGAATTTGAATGGTTCTTGAGACTTCTACGGCTCGCATTAACAGACCTCTGCTGGTCAATATATGAACGCTAGCAGTTTGCCTCCAAGGTGTTTTTCTCTTGCTTCCCTATGTGACAACACGCCTTTAGGCGTTGAAATCACTATCGTACCCACTTCTCTCGATGGAAGAATCTTCTTCTCCCACTCTTCAAACTCGTCCAGCCCCACGGAATATCGGGGTCTGACGGCTCCACACTTGTTTATTCTTCCCAGAAGCTGAATTTTGAACTTCCCAGACCGGCCGTCATCCACAAACTCGAATTCTCCTATGTAACCATTCAGTTGCATAATTCGCAACACTCTGCCCAGCAGTTTGGATGCAGGGCTAATTATGCATTCGCGCTTGTTGCGCATCTCATTATTGATGATTGTTGTTAAGCCGTTTGCTAATGTGTCCATGATGATTTTCCTCGTCACTCATATTTCTTGAACCCGAGTTTTTTGGCCACTTCCCTAAAACATTGCCGGCATATATATAAATTGTAACGGCGAATCACAGGTCCATAAGATCCGCATCTGCTGCAGGGCCTAGTTCCCTTGCCATATTTTCTTTCCTTCCTAGGTTTTTGCTTGCCCATGTCACCAGCCCTCCAATCTATATTATCTCGACCCCGAAAGTGTCCTTGGCGAAAATCATTGATTCTTCTGGCGTCAGAATGTGTCGTGAACCGATTTTTGCCTTTTCTCTCCGTCTGTTTTTGACGCGATACCCGGGGCGACTCATAGACACGCATACGTCAAACCCGAATATGCCAACGTCAGGGTCGTATTTCACTCCTTGAATCTCAATGTGCTCCTTGATACCAAATGAGAAGTTACCTTGTCCGTCGAAGCTTCTTTTGGCGATTTTCCTGTCAATCACAGGCAAGACTTTGTTAAGAAAATCATAGGAGTTTTGTTTCCTGAGGGTCACAATACAGGCTATTGATTCTCCCATTCTGATTCCAAAATCCCTGATGGTTTGCTTAGCTTTTCTTTTGCATGGGGTTTGACCGGTTAATTCCTTCAAAACTTTGGTTGCCTTTTCAAGGGGTTCCCCCGACTTCCCCACGTTGAGGTTGACGACGACTTTCTCTATTTTCGGTTTCAACATGGGGCTTTCTTCCCATGTTTTACGAATTTCGTCCTCAGACAAGCTATGCTGCCTCCGGCAAAGATATCAATGGATGTGCCTCGCCTACGGCAAACACGAAGTTCAAGATTGTTTGGTAACGATTACCTTTATTGTCCTCGATTGTTACAAGGGCATTTCTGCGCTTTTTTCCAGCTGCTTTTTCGATCTCAACTATGCTGCCATGTTTTCCGATGTTTTTTCCGCCAGTTATGATTGCGTAATCTTTCTCCTTCATCTTTATGCTCTCAGTAATTTGCTTTTCTGGAAGACTCATTTTCACCGTGTCCAGAGTCTTGTAAATGTCTTCCTGCCGGTTCTTCGGATCAGCAACCTTCACCAGTATGTTCGACCCATCGTGAAGGTTAAGTTGCACGCTTCCATTTCTGCCCTTTCTCTTGTTTTCTATTCTGCAGAGTTTGAATCTTGCTTCTTCCCCGTCAATTGGCAGTAGAATTAATCCCTTTGCAGATGGAAGTACGCGGAAGTTCTTATCAACATCAGGCACGGAAACCACGTCGACAAGTCCCACTGGGAAACCATCATCCTGTCTGACTTGCCCGTCAACACGTACTCTCCCTTGAGTAACTATCGTTTTAGCCTCCTTTCTGGTCTTGGCAAACCCAAGGCTGTCGCGCAGGATTATGGCTAACGGCAGGCAATTCTCGCCGGTGTGAGGGCCAGGAGACGGTTTGACTACCCAAGTGAATTCCTTCCTGTGAATCGGCCAGAATCTTGGTGCAGGCTTGCGTTTCAGACCTGTGGATGCTCCTTTTCTGCCCAATTCTATGTGCCTCCAGTCTTCTTCGCGGTTCTTCCTGTCCTCGCTCGCTTCTTTGCTTTTGGTTTCTGCTCCGCTTCGGCTTTCCCCTTTTCTTCCTGTACCGTTTCCTCAGCTGGTTTCTTGGCTGCTGTCTTCTTCTTCGCCCGAGGCTTCTTCGCTTCTACCTTCTTCAATTGAGTTGGCTTCTTTTCAACGACTTCTTCTACAGGTTCAGCAATTTTCTCCGTGGGCTTCCGACCTGCCTTCCTTACCATTTTCTTAGCCTGTTTCTTCCGCTCCAGAATCTTCTTTCGCCATTTATCATCAAGAGTCAAACCAATAATTCTCACCTTCGAAGGATGAACTGGAACAAATATTGCGGTTCCATCCACTTTTTCCCGTGTTAGTCCTTCAACGTAGATTCTATACTTGCCGCGGTCTATTTTCGATATTTTTCCCTCGAATCCTTTGTGATCTCCGCGCATTATGCGAAC
>JBGPBD010000008.1:0-10445 GCA_041481045.1 Bathyarchaeia archaeon
AAACTGAGGTATGCGGCAACAAACCCTCCGGGTATGATGAGAAATATGCCTTCTACTACAAAAAGGCCCACAAACGTCGGCCAGTTGCCTTTTGCAACCCCTGCGCTTCCTGAAACAAGTGCACCAAACAGAAAACCAACCAGGCTTACAGCAAGATAATCATGTAAATATGCCTCTCTCATATTCATTCAATTCACCGCTGTATCGACATGAATCCTCTTTTTCATCATTTCTCGATATTTATACTTTGGCATGCGTGTCAATAACCTTGGAAAAGCTCCAAAGAAATGTCAAATACTCGCGCGCGCTGGTACTACGGCAAAGAACAAAAACATGTCTAAGCTGCGTGCTGAGCAAACTCCGATTTTTTTTGGTTTCCATTACTGTCCAGCGAACGCTTCACATTGCGCGCGCCAAACTGTGGCCAACCGCTCACGTAGGTCAAACGATACGAAGGATATTACTGTCAAAACTGCAACGAGTACGAATGACCTGAGGCCTCAACGCTTCTGATCTCCTGAAAAGTCAGCCGCGATGAGTGCAGTAACTAATATATAGCATACGAGTCGTGATAGCCTTACTGTTTCGCTTAAGAAGCGAAGATCACAAAGAGGGACATTATTGAAAGCGGCTAAAATGCTCTTCTACCTTCAGCTCATGGTTGTTCTTTTTCTAGCAACAAGCAGCGCTCTCACAAGAACATATGGTCAATCTCTCGACGAGAAAATAGCGTACGTACATGACATTATATTTCCATCATTAGATGAAGTAAAATGGTCTGAGGAGGGAGCATTAGAACAGGCGCCCACTTGGATCGCTGATGGGTCCTGGTACGCGCTTTCCATCCAGCAGAGTCTGGTCAATACAAACGACATTTTCGTTTCTTGGTATGAACAGTTCAACTGGTCTGTTGTGCTCTCCACATATGTGCCTTCCATTTATGACCTGCCCTTCAGAAGCGCCTCCGTTGAGGACCTTGTTAACTATTCAATCTCCAACCCGAACTGGTGGGTTAGCTACATGTGGAAGCTGGATACCCAGTTCTATGGAATATCAGAAAACACTTCCAAAGTTACGTGTGACTTCAATAGCTCCGATTCAGAAGTAGAGATGTGGATCTGGTTCCACATAACTCGCATACCAGAGTATTTTGTGAGTCGCGGAGGACTGCAGAAATGGCTTACAGGTTTCGACTTAACACATGTCTCGACAGGCAACTTGAAAGCTTGGGAGTTTTACCAAGATTGGAATACGAACGGAACGCATTACAATCTTTACTTCAGAGCTCCAGCGAATGTGCTGTCTCAACACGGGGACAATTTTACCTTCAGTGTTGGCGTTTCTTCTTTGTACGCAGGGCGTACTGTTAGCAATCAACAAGTCATTGACGTAAATATGCCTCCGAATACTGAGGTGAAAGAGGCTATGCCTGCAAGCATGATTGTAATACAGGGCAACACAGCCTCATTTGTCAAGGCGAAGGGCGACGAATATCCTCAAGCATTTACTGTCGTAAGCGGTCCGCCTGCAAAATCTTTTGCACAAGCAGTGGTGGACGGTGTGAGTGTTTGGTTTTTGACGCCAAGTGGCTGGGCAGCAATCGGCTCACTGCTGGTTCTAAGCTTTACAGCACTTCGCGGCAGGAGAATATGGCACAGGAGCAAACTATATCACCGACTGTACAAGAGCCTTGTAACCATTTATGACATGTATGCAAAAGACCTTATCAGATTCCATCAAGAGATGGACATCATATCACGAAACATTGTGAGCATGCTTATAGAGGACAGAATCAATGACGAGCAATTTGAAAAGCTTCTCCAACGACGCGATGATCTTCTGAGAAGAGCACATGAATAACACTGGCACGTGTTAACCTTTTTAAGAAACTTCAGGGCGTCAACCTGAATTTGTCTCTTGGATAGAGCGTTGCTTCTCTTATGTTCTTCTTTCCGGTCAGGAACATCGTTAGTCTTTCTAAGCCTATAGCCCAACCTGCATGAGGAGGCATTCCGTAATCAAACGCTTCTAAGTGCCACTTGAAAGATGCAGGATTCAAACCTTTTTCTTCCAATCGTTTCATCAGAAGCTCTTTGGATGCAATCCTTGCTCCTCCAGATACAAGCTCCAGCCAGCGCCACATTAGATCGAAACCTTCAGACACATCAGGATTGTCGTCGCGTGGCTTCACGTAGAATGATCTACTCTGCGTCGGCCAGTCGGTGATGAAGTAGAAGTACGGGTGAATCCTTCCTAGTGTTCGGAGAGAATGTGTCGGTATGTCTTCACCCCATGGAATGTTCACTCCTTCACGCTTTAGATCCTCAAGAACAGTATCATATGTTAAACGTTTGAATGGCACTTCTGGCACTTTCACGCCATGTTTCAGCTTAGTTAACTCTTTTTGGCATTTTTCGCTGACGCTTCTGCAAACCTGATGAATGAGTTGCTCGAGTAACTGCATAACGTCTTCGGCGCTGGCGAAGGCTTGCTCAATATCTATTGATACGAACTCGCTTAAGTGGCGGCGAGTATGAGACTCTTCAGCTCTGAAAAACGGTCCTACTTCAAAAACTCGTTCAAGGCTCATGACGAGCTGTTCTTTATAGAGCTGTGGACTCTGAGCAAGATACGCCTTGCGACCAAAATAGTCGATAGAAAACAGTGCTGCTCCGCCCTCAGTTGCGGATGCAATAATACGTGGTGTGTGCACTTCCAGGAAACCCCTTTCGAAGAGGAATTGTCGTATTGTTTCTGTGGCGATGTGTTGGATCTTGAAAGCAGCAATGTTCTCTTCTTGGCAAAGATCCAAAGCTCGAGCGTCCAGTCGAACCTCCAAGTTCGCAGGAGTTTTCCCTGTTATGTCAAATGGCAGTTGAGGCGTGGCTGTGCTGAAAACCCTGATCTCCTTCGGGATTACTTCGACACCCCTAGGCGTCATGTCAGTCTTTTTCACAACTCCTTTCAAACCTATGCTGTACCGCTTCTGCAGACTCTCAGACTTCAACACTACTTCGGGACCTGCCTTCTTTCTCAAGACCGTGACCTGAATGGTACCCTCTCGATCCTGCAAGATCACGAAGCGCAAAGCACCGAGATCCCGAACTTCCTGAACCCAACCAAAGAGCGTGACCTCTTCACCGTCCATTTCAGGTTTGACATCAATAGAATAGTGAGTTCTACACCAATCATCAATTCGATCCATCTTCGCGATCAGTTCTCCATCCGCCTAGTCTGCGAATTCCACCCGCAGAGTCATGCCACGGATCTTCTGGGCAATTTCCTTTAAGGCGTTTACGTCAAAAGGTGGTTGCGACCCACGCCTCTTTCTCAGAATAGCCCGTGTCTCGGTACTTCCATCAGGCAACCAAATGGTATTGATCGTCATGATGCTCAAAGGTGCAAACAGATCTTCCAGAAATCTTCTCTCATCAACCCCCTCCTCCAAGACTCTTATGTTTTTGCCCGTTTCTTCACCCAATGCCTTGATAATTCTGCCTCCATAACCCAGAAGCCTGGGAACATCTCCAGCCCCCACAATTATCGCCAAGGTCCTCTCTGCCTCAACAGTCCTATGGAAATAGACGTTCTGAAGAGGAGGATACTTCTCCTCTAAAGACAATAATAGGCGTGCGATTTTCAAGTCTGATTGGCTTATTTCTCCAGACTTTAGTCTAGCTGAACACTTTTGGCATAGTATGCCACTTTTCAAACAGAAGCTGCAAAGTACCGTCTTCACCTGGAGAACGGCCCTCCAACACAAACAAAGGAGGAATAGCGGAGCTCTGTAGTTTCATTCGGAAGACTCTACTTTAGCGTTCAAGTGTTATCTCTAGTGTGCTGACGTTTGAAGGCGGCCCACCCTCTTCTCTGGGTGCCATCTGCTGTGTTCCAATGCCAACTCTCTTGACCTTCACGTCTGGCAGAAATCGGCGTCTGACGACTTCAACGACATCGACGGCTCGGCTTATAGCTCTTCCTCGTGCCTTGACACTTATTTCTTTTGCTCCGCCGTGAAAGAGGGTTATGCATGCCAGTACGTAGTTCATTACTGGCTTACTTCCGATCAACACTGCATTGCTTTCTGACATTTTGAACCGCTTCACTCCTATTCTTTGTATTTTTTGTAGGCTCGATACCAATTTTTTTCGACAAATAAATACATTACGGTGTCAACGTATGCTAATCAAAATTCTGTGACAGAATAGTTAGCAAAACGATTCATGTGGATTTACCGAACGTTTAAATAATCAACACTATTGCACAATCAATTCTTGACTCAACTATAATAGAGGAGAGAATGTTGGAAACTCTCACTAGACGTTCAGTGCAATTGTTGAAAATGCTTTATGACGAAGGCAAACCTACGAGCACATACAGTCTCCATATGAAACAAGACGAGTTAGCAAAGGAATTAGGCGTAAGCAGACAGGCATTAAACGTTCACTTGCGGAAGCTTAGGAACATGAGCTACATACGCACGGGTAGAGGTTTCATTGATGTGACTGAGAGAGGCTTAAGCGGACTGGGCGTCTCAGCATCCCCAGCCTTCATTCTCATGAAGATATCTCCTGTAAAGAGGATTAACGTCTACGAGAGAATTAAGGCGCTTCCAGTTCAAAGAGCCTTCAGAATAGCAGGTGATTTTGACGCTCTTCTGATTGTTGAAAGAGAAAAACTCGACAAAATCTTGAAAAAGCTATATTCCATCGACGGAATCCAAGACACCAGATCCTACGTAACGATAGAAGCTGTAAAGTAAGGAGTAAACCGAAATGAAATTATTCGAGTACGAAGCAAAGGCGATACTTTCGAAATACGGGATTCTGACACCAGCAGGAGGATTGGCAACAACAACAAGCCAAGCCGTTGAGGTTGCAGCACGGCTGAAACCTCCATTTGTGGTTAAAGCACAGGTGCTCGTTGCTGGAAGGGGAAAAGCAGGCGGAATACTCTTCGCCAATTCTGTTGACGAAGTAAGAAAAGCAGCAGAGAAACTGTTGAACATGCAGATTAAAGGTATACGCGTTAGAAGCTTGTGGATAGAGGAGAAAATAAACGTGAAAAAAGAGCTTTACTTTGGAATAACGACTGACAGGTTCAAACAAAGCTACGTTGCTGTTGCTTCTGCAGTAGGCGGAATGGAAATAGAGGAAGTAGCAGCAAAAAGTCCAGAAAAGGTTGTAAAAGTCCTGATAAGCCCGCAACAGGGGCTTCTTCCATATCACACACGGCAGATTGCACGAAAAATCGGTTACACCGGCGTCCAAATTTCAGAATTGGCAAAGGCGTTTGAAAAGCTGTACGGCGCAGGCAGAGACTATGATGCTGAGCTTATCGAAATGAACCCCATAGTGGAGACCACTAATGGAAAGTTCATGGCAGCAGACGCCCGCATAATAATTGACGATAACGCGCTGTTCAGACATGCCGAATACAAGAAAAGGCTCTTTGAAGGTGAAAGTGAGTTGACTCCACAAGAACTTGAAGCCATGAAAAATGACTTGGCCTACGTTAAACTGGAAGGGAACATAGGCGTCATAGGCAACGGCGCGGGACTTGTTATGGCAACGTTGGACACGATCGAATACTACGGTGGAAAACCAGCTAACTTCCTTGATGTCGGTGGCGGAGCACCTTCAGAAAAAACGGCCCTAGCCCTGAAAATAGTGCTTTCTGATCCGAACGTCAAAGCCCTCTTCATAAACATACTTGGGGGTATCACTCGCTGCGACGAAGTGGCACGTGGAATCCTTGATGCAAGGCAAAAGCTAGGGATAAAAAAGCCCATGGTCATCAGGTTGGTAGGCACAAACGAGGGAGAAGGAAAGAGAATACTTGATGAAGCTGGAATCCACGCATTCGACAGCATGGAAGAGACGGCTCAGCGAGTCGTAGAAATCTCAAAAGAAGGAGGCAACTGAAATTGGGCATAATCATCGACAAGAAAACGAGAGCAATCGTTCAGGGCATGACTGGAACACAAGGTAGCTTTCATACTAGGCTTATGTTGGAGTATGGAACAAACATCGTTGCAGGCCACACACCTGGCAAAGGCGGAGCCCGCGTGGAAAACGTTCCCGTCTACGACACAGTTGAGGAAGCGCAACAAAACCATCCAGCCAACGCCTCGATAGTCTTTGTTCCAGCTCCCTTTGCAGCGGACGCTGCTATGGAAGCCATAGACAGCGGGATAAGGACACTTGTGATAATAACTGAACACATTCCTATCAGAGACTCAATCAGCTTGATGGCATTCGCGAAACAAAACGACACGGTGATAATCGGACCAAACACCCCTGGAATAATAACGCCTGGAAAATGCAAGCTTGGGATAATGCCAGCGCACATCTTCAAGCCAGGAGGCATAGGTATGATCTCAAGAAGCGGGACGCTTACATATGAAATAGCAGCATCTCTGACTGCAAAAGGACTAGGACAATCTACATGCCTTGGCTTGGGCGGAGACCCAATAACCGGCCTAAACTTCATGGACGCGTTGAAAATGTTCAGAAATGACGCACATACAAGAGCAGTTGTTTTGATAGGGGAAATCGGGGGCAACCTTGAAGAGTTAGCTGCGAAGTACATTGAAGAAGAAAAATATCTGAAACCAGTTGTAGCTTACATTGCAGGACGATCTGCTCCGCATGGAAGGCGAATGGGGCATGCTGGCGCCATAATAATGGGCAAGGCAGGAACAGCGGAAAGCAAGATTGAAGCGTTCAGGAAAGCTGGAGTGCAAGTGGCTGAGAAGCCAGGTGACGTAGCAGCACTGATGACGCAGTCTCTGAACAGCCTAAAAAAGGACAGATAGAGCCCCTTTCGATGGCAAAAAGTATATCTTATACTCGCTCATCTGAGTTCTAGCTACAGAAGGTGGATGTAGAGTAAATGCCGATCATGGATCCTTTTAAGAAGACGCTGGCCCAGAAGCACAGGCTCTACATGAAAATCTGCCGACACTGCGGAGTACGAAACGCGGCAACTGCAGTGAAATGCAGAAAATGTCGAAGCAAGAACCTGCGCTGGAAGAAAAGAGAAATCGTAAAGTGATTTTCCTTTTTTCACATATCAAAGGGTATTGATCAGAGTCTCAACATTGAAAATCGTGTTTGCGCAGCCGTTTTTTATCAAAGGAATTGCTTGGCCAGTCACATTCATCTTTTCAAGTATTTCTCCCGATAGCTTTGTTTCTTCACCGCAAGCAATTCCAACAGCTCCTTCATAGCCTTTGTTTTTCAGGATTTTCGGGATGCAGGAACCACCAGGCAGAACGTAAACGTCGTAACCCTTTTTTTCCGCGATCGAAACAGCCTGGTTAACTTGGCATTCTGGAGAGCAATGAGCGCAGATGTAAGATGGGACACATGGATCGAAGGTTGCATTACATCGGTTATCCATGAACTTTCTCGAGCAGTGTGGCAGAAAGAGTGCTCTCTTTCTAGTCCTCACAAACTTGTCTCTTTCCACGAAGTTTCTAGCCTGAATATCTATTAGATCTTGGAGAAGAACCACAGCATCGGACAGATTGAGGCCTGTTGCTTCCTGAATTTTGAACTTCTTTATTATCTCCTGAGTAGTCCTTCCAAGCCTTCTGTGCACTCCCTTCTGATAGCTTGCCTTGGTGATCTCAGCGAAGAAAAAGCGTGGAATCCTTGAAAGGTCAAACGTGAATTTGTATGGCATAGCCCACATTAAGCAAATACAAACCTTTAAAATTAACTACTGTTAATATAGTTGATTCCAATTCGAATCTAAGGAAGATGAGGCCAAGGAGGCATGATGTTGGATTGGCTGAGAAGCCGCGGAAAGAAAGAGGAGAAAATAGTGTTTGGAAGTTCTGCAGCAACAAACGAACTTGAACAGCTTTGTGGCGATGACAAAGAGACGTACGAAGCCCTTCAACACGTCATGTTCCTTGACCCTAGAAAAATAGGCACTTCAATGAAGGAAGCTGCAGAAAACGCTAAGAAATTCGAGAAAGATAGGAACCTAGGCAGAGCCAGGATCTGGTACGATATTGCAGGCGGCCTGGCGATCTATGAAGGAGACGCAAAAAAGGTCGTTGAATTCTTCCGCGAAGCTGAAAAGATCTCAGGAATAAAATATCCTATCCTTAAGAGTACTGAAAAAGCCGTTGCAAAAGCACAGGAATACTACAAGAAACATCTGAAGGCTAGCCAAATGAGCGCCCCAACGCTCAGTGCATAGATTGAGTCTCGTTTTTCTAATCTTCCGATTCTTTTGAATAGCCTAGCAGTTCCCTCAGAGACTGCACTTCTTCCTTCAACATGCTCACTTCACTTTCAAGAGCAGTAGCTCTCGACTCAGCTACTTTCCGCAATTTGTCAATCTCGATCATCAAGTTTGCGCGTTCCGTCTCCAGGGTCTTTATTCTTTCATGTAGAATCTTCAATGTCTGCATAAGTTCTCCCTTTATGCCCTTAATTCTTTCGACCATATTCTTAATATTTGCTGTGTCTTCACGTCGCACCTCAGTAGCCACTGCGGCTCTAAACCTAGCTTTGCAGCTTGGGCAATCATATATTCCCGCAAGCTTTGGTTCTTCGCCTGCTCTCATCGGTCTCCGAGAAGGAATAGGCCAAGTCTTAACAGGAGTAGACACATCCGTTCCACATTTCGGACAGCTAACCAACGCGCAAGCCCTTCCTCAATCTAACTACGCCTCTAGAGGCTAAAATGCGTTTTGCCAGAGGACCAACCTTGTTGTCGTTTGGTTTGTTGGATATAATAGTGAGAAAAAAAAAGTAGATGTCAAAGAGACATCTGGAACATTAGCCGTTCGACAAGTTCTTTGTAGCGATTTCGGATGGTGACTTCTGTCACCTGCGCAATTTCAGCGATTTCCCTTTGAGTTTTCCTTTCGCCAGTTAATACTGAAGCAATGTAGCTGGCTGCTGCCGCGATGCCCGTAGGGCCGCGTCCTGACGTAAGCTTAAGCTCCTTTGCTGCTTTCAGAATTTTGTGAGCGATCTCTTCAACTTTCCCTTGCATCGTCAACTGATTTGAGAATTTTGTTATGTACTGGCTTGGTTTCAGAGGTGGGATGGAATAATCAAGTTCTTTGATCAAGAAACGGTAACTGCGTCCGACTTCTTTCTTGTTGACGCTTGATGACTGAGCTATTTCTTCCAACGTCCTAGCTAGTCCGCATTGGCGACAGGCCAGGTATATTGCTGCTGCTGTCACGCCTTGGATTGACCTTCCGCGTATCAGTCTTTCTTTTACGGCTTTTCTGTAGATGACTGAAGCAGTTTCAAGAATGTTCTTCGGGAGAGTCAGGTTATTCGCAATTTTCGTTATCTCAGACAATGCGAAAGCGAGGTTGCGCTCAGTAGCATCAGAGACTCTTATGCGGCGCTGCCATTTTCTAAGCCGGTAGACCTGTGCTTTCTGTCCTGGTGATAGGCTTTTCCCATAGATGTCCCTGTCGTGCCAGTCAATCATTGTTGATAGGCCTTTATCATGAATAGTGTAAGTTAGCGGAGCTCCGACCCTGGTGCGTTTCGCTCTCTGCTCATCATCGAAAGCTCTCCATTCTGGCCCCCTATCTGCTATTTTCTGCGCTATGACGATGCCGCAGTCCATGCAGACCAGTTCAGCAGACTCGTAATCTCGCATAATTCTTGTGCTGTGACATTCCGGGCAAGTTTGAACTTTGATGGATTGCGGATGCTGTGCTGCACCCGTATCTGTTTCTTCATGTCCTTCTTCGCCACTCATTTTTTTCCTTCTCCTTCCTTCTCTTTAAGGGGAGCACGTACAGTTTCTGGTTCACTAACTTTTCAGGATCGCTAGTTGTAGGCCTCACTGCAGCGTAAGGCGATGATACTGGCCCGAATATGTCAAAGATCTTTCCAACAGGCCTCAGGTTCTCGTCAACGACTGTTTCGCCTATTTTGTGACAGTTTTCAACTTTCACTATGATGTTTCGGCTTGGACTTAAATGAAGCACTAAGCCTAATCTTTGCAATCTATTAATGTCCCCTCGAAAAGTGTTGATGCTTGAACAAAAACACTTTATTTAAACCTTTCCTAACGGAAACGCCCACCACTCTCAGAACCGCGGTTTTCCTAGTCCTAGATGAGTGATTTTGCGTTGAAAGCCAAGCTTCCAGTTCATTTGCACCAATTTTGGTGTTGAGGAGGATGGCCGTCGTAGCATAGCAATCTTCTTTATGAATGGACTTGAAGGAGATTTTATAGTCCAGTCGGGTTTTCCAAGATTCTGAAGATTTAAAAGTAAGCCTACTATTTTACCATCATGGCTGTATCTATCTATCATATTATGCGGTCGTAGTCTAGCCTGGTCTAGGACATCAGCCTGCCACGCTGACGACCCGGGTTCAAATCTCGGCGACCGCACCACAGCACCCACACAAGGTCGCTTTCACTGCCATGTGCTAATTTTTTTTCTTGAG
>JBGPBD010000009.1:0-9974 GCA_041481045.1 Bathyarchaeia archaeon
CTAGATAATAGCTTGTCCAGGAAGATAAGCTGCGGGTAGGTACCTCAGGACTTTACTTCTGCGGAATAGGTGACGATTGCTAATTCTTTTGTCATAAGCGCGCGCTTGGCAGGTCAGTTGTCCCGAACCCATCTTAACCATTCCTTCAATCCGCTACTGCTCTTACTAAGGTTGCATTCATCACACACAGGATGCGTGCGCAAAGGAAAACTCTCTAGAAAGTGAGATTAAGAGGGTCACTCGCTAATACCCATCATACAACTGACGTCTTTCTTCACGGCTTGGTTCCCTGACAGTCGGACCGACTCTTATGAAGCATACGTTGCCGTCTTTAGATCTAACGTAATGGGGATCTCCTTTATACATTCTGGGTATCTCGATCACGTAGACGTATAGATCATCCTGGGGCACAGGATAAACAATGGGTCTGATTGGAGGGTCTATCTTGGTTCTTGAAACGTTGATTATTGTTTCTGCATGTTTCTTTTCAAACCGGATCTTTTGTATTTGACTGTCGTCGCTTACGCCTATCAGTAACAGACCTCCGCCGCTGTTCGCAATTGCTGCCATGGATCTAGCTAAGTGATAGGGGTTAGAGAGAATTTCAACTTTCTTGAACTCGACATTTTCATTTTCTCCTTTCGCAATGATCTGGCTCAGTTGCGTTTCAGATATAGCTCCTTCAGGTTTTCTTTCTACAGGTAGGAAACTGCGGACACTTTCAGTCGACTCAACAAGCCTAACTTGGTTTCCGAATTTTGCGAATTGGTCCAAGATCGAATGAAATAACTCGTTGGTGTGCGAAGTGTATGTAATTAATCCCTCATTAACGAAGCAAAATGACACTTTGGGGTCTTCTCCGAATATCGTCCTCAGGGTTGGCATTTCTTGATCTTTTGTAAATATTACCAAGGTTCCCCCTTTTTGTGCGAGGTCATGGATGAATTGAGCATCTGAGGGTTTACACCACGGCATTACCACACCGATTAGAGAAGGCCCTAGCCCGTCGATACTCCAAACCCTAGGAAAATCAAGGACAATTCTCACATCAAATGACAATTTATCTTTGAGCTCGAGATCATCTAGCACTTCAACAATCTTTCCAATTATCGATGATGCTCTCTCTCTTTTCACTTGATCCAGGGCCTTTGCGATTTTTTCCTTGGCTAGGGGAGAAAGCATGAGATGCCCATTGACTCTCTGGCAAATTCCTGACCGAAAGGGAATACTATTAGAAGAGCCTGGCGAGAGTAGCTCCATCTGTTCTTTGATCCACACTTCATTCTTGAAGAAAGGTATCTGACCGAAAATGTCTTTTTCCAACATAAGGTCGTAAAAGACAAGTTGATGGACCAGTTCTTTCTGATTCAATAGTAGGAAGTAGTCTTCAACTCTGTCAACTTCTTTTGGAGAAGCAATCGCGTAATTATCAGATATTTTCCAAATATCTTTTGTCCAATCTGCAACTACAAGTTCTCCACTGTTTTCGGGATGTTTCGAACGAACCCAATCAACTTCTAACACAAGCCCGAGTCTGCGTAAACAATCTTCAGGGTGTTCCAACCTTAGGTCATCAACGAAAATTCCGCTGTACAGGGCCTTGAGACTCTTGACAAAAGTCTCTAAATCTGTCGGTAATATGCCATATGCTGGATTCCAGTCTGCTTCACAGTACTTGCCAAAAATGAAGACTAGCCTTCGTTCTTCTTCAGAAAGGGCCCCTCCTAGTGTTATTTTTGTCATTACCTCGGCAATCTGAGGCATGATCTCCCTTTTCATGGCATAATAGCCACCGTAAAGAAGATCAATTCCGATAGCCCTCAGATCGCCCTCGAACATTTCAATTGCTTTACTTATTTCATTAGGCGAGTATCGATACCTCAAATTTCTGGAAAAATCTTGCACCATTCCACTGAGAACTAAATTTGGAAACTTCTTCCTTGCTGTTGCTCCTGAACCATTATGGAGCCAGACAACTAGACAATCAAGCAGAGCCCAGTTTCTTTCCCCTGCATACTCCCTTGCAAGGATTCTAATTTTCTCAACGACTGACAACTCCGTCGTTATCTGTGTTTGTGGATTTCCCTTCTCTGTAATAGGCGTGCCTGCATCTTCTGGACCGATTCCCTTTTCGCTCATACCCATCTCACTCGCATTCTATATCATCTCGCACTTTTCTATTCATAGTGGAGAGGCTCCATCACTCTCTTGCCAAACTCATGAGGAAGTTCTGCATGAATACCATCTACCGTGATGCTGACAGA
The DNA here is from genome assembly GCA_041481045.1 of Bathyarchaeia archaeon. Lineage (GTDB taxonomy): Archaea > Thermoproteota > Bathyarchaeia > Bathyarchaeales > Bathycorpusculaceae > DASPTR01. The sequence goes on from JBGPBD010000009.1 coordinate 2,265, forward strand.
GCTCTCAAGCAGCTTTTTCTGTCCATTTCACTCATAAATCATTCCTTCCCTTCTTCAGCGACTGTTCATGCCGACTTCTTCCGTTCTTTCCTGTTTCCGACAATTTCGCGACAACAGTGGATAATTCCTCTGCTTTCATAGATCATTCAAAGGGTTCTTTCTGAGTAAACTTGAGGTGTTCCCTCGGATCATAATCAAGCTCGCTGCTCATACGCATTAATCTAAAGCTTTCCATATGTTTCACTGTCTATTAAGTCAGACACGAAAGAATAGCGCGCGTGAATATTTGACATTTCTTGAACTTTTTCAAGGTTTTTGACACGCATGCCAAAGTATAAATATCGAGAAATGATGAAAAGAGGATTCATGTCGATACAGCGGTGAATTGAATGAATATGAGAGAGGCATATTTACATGATTATCTTGCTGTAGGTCTGGTTGGTTTTCTGTTTGGTGCGCTTGTTTCAGGAAGCGCAGGGGTTGCAAAAGGCAACTGGCCGACGTTTGTGGGCCTTTTTGTAGTAGAAGGCATATTTCTCATCATACCCGGAGGGTTTGTTGCCGCATACCTCAGTTTCAGACTTCATCGTGCAAGCGAAAACCTTGAGATGCAAGGACTCAGCACAGGTTTCTTCACAGGTCTTGTTTACGCCATTATAACTTTCTTTCTCTCATTGACAGGCATAATCGCAGAATCGAACCGAGCAGTCGATATTATGGTGGCTTGGATTATTGGAGTGCTATTCGCTTTTCTCCTATATTCACTGGGAGGGTATCTCGCTGGACTCTTGGAGCGGCGACCCTTTGCAATGCCAGGGATATTCAATTTGTCGCGGATTTCTCGTGTTCCTCCTCCTCCACCTGCAACTGGCGTCCAGACATGCCCCACTTGCGGGCAACAAATGACCTTCGTGCAACAATACGGCAGATGGTATTGCCCGAATTGTAAAAAATATGTATGACAATGCGTATTTATTCAAGAAGCCGTTGAAGAAAATAAAAAGTGTAGAATATTGATCGTTTAGACGTATTTTTTGTCTTTGTAGCAGTACCATCTCTGATACTGTTGGATGTAGGTTAGTGGTCCTCCACATGTCGGGCAAACCGGTGCTTGGGCTTGTTGGGGCTGTGCCGCTGGTTGCGGGGCAAAGGTCTGCGGCTGGGTTGTCTGTGGTTTCAGTAAGACGAAGTCTCCTGCAGCTTGGATGTCGTCCCACGGTATTTCTCTGGTTTCGCCCTTCTTTGTTTCAACTATAAGGGTCATGCCGACTTTTCCCACTGTGAACGCTATGTCTTGCACGGTTCCAATGTCGTATCCTTCACTGTCGATCACCTGCATGCCGATTAGCCTGTCTTTTGTCATGGCTTTTTTGTCTTGTTTGGACATTCTGTATCACTTCTGTTGCTTGAATCCTTAGCATGCTGATGTCTTATAAGTTTTAAGACTCTGGAATCGATGTTTCTAGTTGAAGATTCTGAGAAGGTCGAGCGGCTTGGGAACGCACATGATTGTTATGTTGTTGTGCGATAGAAAGTGATAAAAACATGTTGGGTTGAAGTATTGTGCGAGATGAAAGAATGTCTGCTGATTACGCAACTACTAGTACGCAGGTTGATATGGGTACTCATTGGCTCTTGAGAATAGTTGCTGCTATTATTGACAGCATACCTTGGACTATCATAAGTTGGGTTATATGGTGGGTCCTAGTCTGGAACGCTGGAGCTCCCCTAGCAGGAGCGCTCGGAGGACTTTATTGGTTGGTATGGGTTTTCCTTGTACCAATCTTCTACGGACTGCTGTGGGTAATATACTCTACCGTATTAGAATCATCAGCTTCTGCAGCAACACTAGGCAAGAGAGTAATGGGCTTGAAAGTGCAGATGCTGGACGGCAGCAAAGCAACGTCCAATAAGGTGTTGACCAGAAACATGAGCAAGATCTTCTGGCCCATCTTCCTCATAGACTTTCTGATCGGTATAGCCACGCCGGGACCGGATCCGCGTCAAAGATACTTCGACCGCATTGCAGGGACCACGGTAATTTCTGTGAAACAACCATTTGTAACTCCACCTCCTCCTCCACCGCCCCCTCCACCTCCTTAACGCGCGCGTTGACCAAACCCTTTTTTTCTCGCTAGGTGTAATCAGGTCTGCTAGGTTTAACATGGCTTTTAGCTAAAAATGTCCAATAAACTGATAAATACTGTCTTCTACTGCCCAAGCATGGGAGACGAGCCTAAGATCGCTTGTGGAGTTTTCGGGGCGGTCAACTATGAGAACCAGCCAATATTTCCATACATATATTGGGGGTTAAGAGCCCAGAATCACAGAGGACACCAGTCACACGGCTTTCTTACATACAATGATGGGAAATTTCATGTCTACAGAAACCTGGACCTAGTGCCGAAAATAAAGAGCAGCGCCATTCAAGAATGGTTCGGACGCCTGCCCGGGCACATTGGCATAGGAAACGTCAGATATACGACCTCGGGAAAAACTGACGAGAAATCATTGATAAAGGGCACGCAGCCAACAACAGCATCAAAGAGAGGACTGAAGCTGGCGATTTCTTTCAACGGCAACGTAGTTAGCACGTTTAAAACTAAGAAGGAGATAGGCAGGATGTTTCGGGGGTTCACTTATGATTGTGATGCAGACCTGATCTGCTACAAACTCATGGTTGAACTGCTCAAGGGCAAGGACCTGATCTCAGCCGCGAAAGCATGCATGGTTGACGTTGACGGGGCTTTTTCGGTGGCTGGCGTGACTCAAGATGGCAAATTCTTCGCCTTCAAAGATCCACATGGAATAAGACCTCTGTGTGCAGGACACAGTCAGGACGGATCAACCTATGCTTTTTCCTCAGAAACCGTCAGCCTTGACATTAACGGTTTCGAAAGAGATTTCGAGCTAAAACCAGGAGAGTTCGTCCAGGTTTCAAAAGACGGCTTTGAGAGACATGAACTTGTGAAAGGCGAGCGAAAGGCCTTCTGTTCCTTTGAATTTGCCTACTTCGCGAGACCAGACTCCCATTTCGATGACAAATATGTTTATGAAATACGCGAAGAGTTCGGCAGGAACCTCGTCAGAGAAAACCCCGGCATCGTAAAGAACGCGGACATCATTCTTTCAGTGCCTGAAACAGGCGATGATCCAGCAATGGGCGTTCATGAAGAATCCGGGATAAGGTGGGAAAGAGCCTCTCGCAGGCATCGATACGTCACAGAGAGAGCTTTCCTACTGCTTAACAAGGAGCGTCAGCCCACAATAGACAAAAAGATCAACATTCTGGCCCCGAAGATCAAAGGAAAACGAGTTATCGTGACTGAGGATAGCATCGTTCGGGGAGACACCACAAAAGTAATCGTTGAGAAGCTCCGGAGAATGGGAGCAAAGAAAGTGTATCTCTTTGTCACATTTCCTCGCATAATTGGACCGTGCCTGTATGGAATAGACATGGCAACCTACGGTCAGGTCATAGGTTCGAAGCATACCCCAGATGAGATTGCGAAGATAATAGGTGCGGACGCCGTGTGCTACCAATCACTAGAAGGCCTAGTAAAGGCGACAGGTTTTGATCGCAACGAGTTGTGCACTGCCTGCACCACGGGAGAGTATCCCACACCAATGGCCCAGAAAATGGCAGACACGATGAAGAAAAGGGTCCAAGAAGGCTATGAAGAAACTGGAAGAATCTACGAGATTGAAGAAGCAATAAAGAGCAAATAGCGGCAAAGCAAATTAGGCAATTCTCTTCATCATTTGGCAGATGATTAGTCATGGAGAAAGTAGGAGTGCTTGTAGTCGTCTACGGAGCTAGAGAGGCAGCCATAATTGACGCCTTCACGCGAAGCGATAACTACAAAGTGAACGTTTACGTTGCCGACAAGCAGCAGAATCCTTTCAACGCAAGAATCGCTTTCAAACATGTTGTAATTCCAGACCTGAACGTGGAAGGAATTTGCCGGTTTGCAGAGGCAAACAAGGACAAGATCGATTTTGGAATAGTTGGACCTGAGAAACCAATAATTGAAGGCGTACGCGACCTGGTCGAAGAGCGGACTGGCATACCAATGATTTGCCCAATGAAGCAGTACGCCATAGAAGAGAGTAAGGTTCAACAGCGACTCCTATTCCAACAGATAGTTCCAGAAGCAAACCCTCGCTTCAAAATCTTCAACCCCAAAGACTACAAAAACGTGACAGACACGAAGAAGAATGTGTACAAATGGCTTGACGAGCTTGAGAACCAAGCAGTCGTCAAACCCGACAAGCCGGTGGCTGGAAAAGGCGTCGGTGTTTGGGGAGATCACTTTGCGAATCGTGATCAGCTTTTCGAGCATTTCCTGTCGAACTTCCAGTTTGGTCCAGTCATAATAGAAGAGAAAATCGAGGGCGAGGAATCGAGCTTTCAGGCTTTCTGCGATGGCAAACACCTCACGCCCCTACCGGATACAAGAGACTACAAGCGAGCTTTCGATCACGACCATGGACCAAACACTGGCGGAATGGGCTCCTACAAGGATGTCGGCGAGTTGTTGCCGTTCCTTAACAGCGACGAAAGAGCCAAAGAAATGGAAATTGTGCAAAGAATCTTCAACAGGTGGAAAAGAAAGGACGCGGCGGGCTTAAGAGGTATTCCACTGTACGTGGCTTTCATGCACACGGGCAAGGAACCGAAAATCCTTGAGGTCAACAGCAGACCAGGAGACCCTGAAATAATAAACATTCTGCCAATCTTAAAGCAGGACTTCGTCGACGTATGCTTCAAGATTCTTGATGGAAGCCTGACACGCGTGGACTTGGAGAGGGCAGCAACTGTTGTTACCTACAAGGTTCCGCCGGACTATGGTGGATATTCAGACGCATTTCCAGGCATCTTGAACAGAAGTGAGATTGGCACCCCAGTCAACTTAAACCACGCCAATGAGTTGAACAAAACATACGGTGACAAAATCCGAATTTACCCAGCGGCGATGGAAATACGTGACGGCAAGACTTATGCCCTCAAATCCAGAGCCGTGGCAGTCTTAGGAAAAGGCGAAGACATAGAAGCAGCCAGACAGATTTGCCTCAGCGGCATAAAAGCAATCACGGGCGGGGCACTCTGGTACAGAACAGACATAGCATCCGAGCAGCACATAAACGAAAGCAAGAAGCACATGGAAAAACTGAGGCCTAAACAGTGAAAAAAGTCTTCATATCAGACTGTGAAGGCCCAATTTCAAAGAATGACAATGCCTACGAGGTCGCTTCGGAGTTCATATCAAACGGAGACAAACTGTACTCGGTCATAAGTCGCTACGATGACATACTTGCGGATGTTTTGAAGAGGCCAGGATATGAGGCCGGCTACACGTTGAAGTTCATTCTGCCTTTTATGAAGGCATATGATGTTACGGACAAGAAGATGCAGGAATTTGCGAATAGAAACCTTGTTCTGATCTCAAATGCAGGAATCACTCTGAAATATGTGAGAAGCATAGCTCATGCTTTTGTCGTCAGCACGAGTTATGAGCATTACATAAAAGCGCTGTGCCGGGCTTTGGATTTTCCCTTTGAAAACACCTACTGCACGAAAGTAAGCATCGACAAGTACCATATAGCCGAACAGGAAAAAAACTGCCTCAAAGAACTTGCAGGAGAAATTGCGCAAATGCCCATGATTGAAATTCCGCAAAATGCAAAATCCACGGAGGATTTTTCACGCGATGACCAGATGACGATTCAGCGTCTGAACCAGATCTTCTGGAAGGAGATAGCCAACATGCAGTCGGGAAGAGCTTATTATGAAGTCACCCCGATGGGTGCTGGAGAAAAAGCTGAAGCCATAGAGCACGTTGCTCGGAAATTGGAGGTACGCTTGGATGATGTGATGTACGTCGGGGATAGCATAACGGATGAAAAAGCCTTCAAACTTGTAAAAGACAATCACGGCTTAGCCGTGTCCTTCAATGGTAATCGATACGCTGTTAGCAGTGCTGAAATTGCTGTACTGTCAGAAGACAGCACTCCCACGGCAATAATCGCGGACATTTTCTGTAGGTTTGGAAAACAGGAAACCATGAGAGTGGCAGAAAGCTGGAGCAAAGAAGGTTTGAAGAAAAGCCAAGTAAACCCAATTTTGCTTGAACGTCTCTTCAGAATCTACCCTAATGGACTGTCTAAAGTTAAAGTAGTGACAGGTGAGAATGTTGAGACGCTGGCAAAAGAAAGCAGCGAATTTAGAAAGAAAGTGAGGGGCGAAGCCATAGGGAGGTTGGGATAGTGATCAGCAAAGGTTTGATTGAGGATACTTTTGCAGAAGCTTTTGAGGGCGTCTATTGCAGAATAATAGTGACTGCGGATGACAAGTGCATTCTGAAGAGAGCCGCAGAGGATGCTACTGCAACACCATCTGGGGTTATCGGAAGACTCGATAATGGAATTGAAAGATGGCTCAGTGAGAAGGAGACGCCAGACAGAAGGAAAGGAGCAATTTTGCAGTTTTGGAAAGGCTTAGACAAAGAAAAGCCCATTGAAAACGCAATCAAGCGCTTTGAGAAGGAATTCTCCTACAGAATACGCCAAGATATTCTCGTGAAACCTTTCACTTCAGTTTTTGATGCCTTGCCTGTGAAGGCTGAAGGAAAAATCGACGTTATGGCAAGAATAGGGCATTGCGGCGACGGGTTTGAGTCGGAGAAGAAGATCTATGGTCGCCACATGATTGTTGTCCCTTTAATGGTGCCAGACTTTCTCATAGAGCAGCACATTGGTTATGCACGGGGCATATCAGGAGGCAATTTCTGGATAATGTGCAAAACCAAGAAAGCCGTGATGACCGCTGGAAAGACCGCTCTGAAAGCCATAAGCAAGGTTGAAGGCGTAATCACTCCTTTTGACGTGTGTTCAGCTGGCTCAAAAACTGAAACAAAATTCCCGCTAATAGGTCCCACAACAAACCATCCCTACTGTCCTTCTCTCAAGAAAAAGCTTGGCGCAGAATCAAGAGTTCCAGAAGCTGTCAAGTACATCCCAGAAATAGTAATCAATGGAGTCTCAATGACAGCTGTCAAGGAAGCAATGAAGGTCGGCATAATGGCAGCGTTGAAGGTTAACGGCGTGGTGAGAATCTCCGCCGGCAACTATGGCGGCAAACTCGGCGATTACAAGATATATTTGCGAGAGATGTTTCCATGACGACACTCGACGCCATAGGATTCGGCGCACTGAACGTGGACAAGCTCTTCAAAGTAAACCAAATAGCCGCAGCAGAAGAAGAAAGTGTCATAACAGATTGTGAAGAATCATGCGGAGGTTCAGCAGCAAACACAATGGTTGCGCTCGCAAGACTCGGCTGCAAGGTCAGCTTCATCGGAAAAGTGGCGCGTGACAGAGAAGGAAGAATGTTGCTTGACGATTTCCAGAGAGAAAACGTTGACACGACTAACGTAGTCCTTGCAAAGCACGGAAGAAGCGGAACAGTAATGGGTTTCGTCGACGAAAAAGGCGAAAGGGCCCTATACATCGACTCAGGCGTCAACGACAAAATAGAACTCAAAGAACTAAATACAGAGCATATCTTCGAAACAAAATTCCTGCACTTAACTTCGTTCGTCGGGGCAAGGTCGCTGCAAACGCAGAAAAGACTCTTGCAAATGCTACCAGAAAATACGCTGGTAAGCTTTGATCCAGGCATAATTTATGCAAGGATGGGCTTGAAAGAGC
>JBGPBD010000010.1:0-9941 GCA_041481045.1 Bathyarchaeia archaeon
AAGACAAGAATGTCGCTTCAGCAGCAGTTCGTTCAAGTTGTGGAGACAATAAAAGATCACAGGGAGAAAATCGAGTCGCTAGTTGCCAAGATGAGAGAAGGGACAGCTTCTAAAGATGTTTGAGAAGCTCAAGTCTGGACTGAAAAATCTTGTAACCAAGGTTACGACAACCGAACTCAAAAGTGAGAACCTGCACCCCGTGCTTGCAGAGTTCAAGATGACCCTTGCAGAAAACGACGTTGCCTTTCCAGTGGCCGAACGAATATGCGATGAAATGGAAAAACGCTTGGATGGGGTTCAAGTCAAACGACTTGAGGACCGAAAGAAGATAGTTGAGAAAGACCTTCGCGAAGTGCTCTTGGAGATCATGCTCGCCAATGAGAAAATCGACCTGCTAAAGTCTATCGAAGAAAAAAACAAAAAAGGTGAGCCATACCTCATAGTTTTTGTAGGCATAAACGGAACAGGAAAAACCACAACCATAGCAAAAGTAGCCCGATACCTCAACAGGAACAGCTTTTCGGTCGTTCTTGCCTGCAGCGACACATACCGAGCAGGTTCAATTGAGCAGCTGGACGAACACGCAAGAAGACTTGGAATAAAGATGATCAAACATGAATACGGTGCTGATCCGGCCGCCGTCGCATACGACACCATAAGCCATGCAAAAGCACATGGAATAAACGTAGTCCTCATCGACACCGCAGGAAGAATGCAAACAAACCGGAACCTAATGAGTGAACTTGAAAAAATAAAACGCGTCGTCCACCCAGACCTGACTCTTTTGACTGTGGACTCACTGACCGGCAACGACGCCGTCATGCAGGCAGAAGAGTTTCACAAATCCGTAGGTATAGACGCAACGATACTAACCAAAGTGGACGCTGACAGCAAAGGTGGTTCCGCCCTTAGCGTAACCTACATTACGAAGAAGCCGATTCTGTTCATAGGCACGGGGCAAAAGTACGAAGACTTGCAAGAATTTGACCCCGCTAAGTTTGTGCAGATGATCCTGAAATAATCGTCTCCACATAGAAGCTGCCTAAGTCTTCAATATTGAAGAAGCACAACGATCATAAGTATGCAAGATAGAAATAGATAATGTGCGGGCCGAGTTTTACTACCCAATGATTCCCAAATTCTACCATCAATCGCTACTTTTAGCTCACTATTTTGTCAGGAGCTTCAGAAGTATAGATTTTGCTGAATACAGTCTGTTCTCACTTTGCTCAAATATCACCGACTTCGGGCTGTCGATAAGATCCGAGCTTATCTCGTATCCTCTATGAATCGGCATGTCATGCATGACGTAGGTGTTGGTTCCCATCAGTAATCCCTTATTCACTTGATAGGGCATCATGAGTTTGATGCGTTTCTCTTTTTCCGCTGCGAATTTCGGGTCAGCAAAAAACTCCATGTCAATCCACGTGTCCGTGTAAACGAAATCTGCATCCTTAACGGCTCTCTTAACGTCCAACGTGTTTTCCCATAGTCCAGTGTTCTTTGCCTCTTTCAGCAGTTCCTCATCTCTCGCCGGTTCATTGAAGATCGGCGTTATCGTGGTTATTTTGACCCCCGTTTTCGTGCAACCTTCAATGAGTGAGTTGCACACATTATTGTGGATGCCTATGTAAACGAGCTTCGCTTCTAACAACGAGCCTTTCCTTTCCTTAATTGTCATCAAGTCAGATATTGCTTGACTGGGATGATACTTCTCGTCACATCCATTGATCACAGGGACACGCGAGGCACTAGCCATTTCTTGCAGGTCAGCGTTCCTCATCAGTCTCGCCATTATACAGTCAACGTTTCGTGACAAGTAATGTGTTTCATCAGAGATGTCTGCTAACGCGAAGTTCGTTGTTCTCCAATCAATGAAGAGAGCGTGGCCTCCAAGCTGAGTCATGGCAACCTCAAAGGAGACCCTTGTCCGCGTTGAAGTTTTCTGGAAAATCAACGCTGAGGACTTGCCTTCCAACTCGGTGCGATATTTCTGCGGATTATGCTTGATGTCAATGCCCTTCTCCACAATATCTGTAAGCTGGCGGCCAGTCAGATCTTTGAAGTTAATCAGGTGCAAACTTTCACCGTTTTGAGACAAACTCTGCTTAAATTAAAGCTTTTCCCAGAATACGAAGTTCCCTTAATGGTTTTGCGCTCTGTTCTAGCTGGCAGTCGCTATAAACCACATTTCAGAATGCGTCTGCTCATCAAACTTCTCTCTTGAAGGTCCAGAATAGACTGCCTTGATCTTGAAACCGTTTCCTATTAACAGCCTCTTCAACGTTGAGAATTCAAACCATCGCAGCCTATGTTCTCTCACCTGCAAGTCAACTTTGCCGTTCTTTTTCATCAGGTAAATTGGTCTCCAGACTATTGTGTTTGGATCCTTGAGGTCTCGGCAGTTCTGAGCCAGGACTACAATCTGCATTTTGCCTTCATCTAACACGTGATCTAAGAGAAGCCTGTTCAAATATTCATTATTGATTTTCGCCGCGTTTCTGGCGCTGAACACAAACAACCCGCCCTCTTTGAGAATTGTGAGCAAGCTTTTCAGGAAGACCTGCACATCATGGTCGGAATACAGATGGGAAGAGACCTGCCCAAGCGAGATGGCAGCATCAAACTTCATGTGTTTCGGTATAATGGCCCTAAGTGTCTTCATTTCACCTCGAAAGAACCTTATCTTCGCCCCTTTGACCTTGCTTCTGGCTATTCTCAGCATTGTTGGACTGATGTCCACTCCCGCGACTTCATATCCCATTCTCCACAGTCGCAGAACATGGTTTCCTGTGCCGCATCCAACGTCGAGGATGCTTCTGCAATCATGCTTTTGAAATAGATCTTCCAGGAATCCGGCATCAATATCATAATCATGTCTTCCCCAGATCTTGTCGTAGAACCCTGCCTCCAAACGGTACTCATCTTTCATCCTTCAACTTCCCCAAATTTCACTCTGAAGTTGGCAACAGCTTCATTACTCTGACAACTATATTTGTCGTATGTCAATGTTGTCTAAGGAGGAAGAGAACACGATTCTGCTTGTCTCTTCAAAGAAGGACATTGCAAGCTTGAACATTTCAAAACAAATTGTGAAATGCTACTCGCTTGGAGAAGTAGGAAGTTTTCAGGAAAACCCGGTTTACGAAACAAGCATAGACAACAGAAAAGTCAAACTAGTGACCTTAAACGAAGAGTCTGTTAATGCTCAGAACCTGGCAAGCTTTTTCAGCGACTTGGAATTGGTGGTTTTCGTTTCCAAGCACAAGAGTGAGAGTGGAACTCCAACGCTGTCAGTGCACACGCCCGGAAACCTTGACAAAGCGGAGTTAGGCGGCCTTCCACGAAAAGTCTCGATTTCTCCAGCAAACGCTATGAGAGATGCTCTGCTTATGATGGCAAGTCTCGATGATGAAATGCAGCTTGGCTACGCCGTCTCCTATGAATGCACTCACCACGGGCCATCCCTTGACGTGCCATCCATGTTTGTCGAGCTGGGAAGCTCAGCCGCACAATGGAACGATTTGATAGCAGCTGAGGCTGTTGCTAGAGCCGCAGTGGAAGCCATTTCAAAATTCGACAGACACCACGCCAAACCAGTCTTAGGCATAGGCGGACCTCATTACAATACAAAGTTCACTCGCATGGCGTTGGAAGACAAGATGGCTTTCGGTCACATAATCCCAAAATACGCCATTGAAAACATAGACGCGGAAATCATTAGACAATGCGTAGAGAAAACTCTGGAAAAGGTTGATCTCGCGATCTTGGATTGGAAAGGCATCAGAGGTGAGAACAAGTCGTCAATCATAGACATGCTAAGCGAGATTGGGCTGCCATTCGAAAAGGTTTAATGACTCAAGAGCGAAAAACAGAAAAGGCTCAGCTTTATCTTTCAGGGCGTTGTCTACAGTAACGTTTATATTCGATTTGAAATGTTGAGTGTGCGATGAATAATGGGATTAAGATCATTCCTGACTCAGTGTGTTAGAACATTAAAGCTTGCAGTGAAACCTGGAAGAAGCGAGCTCTGGTTGTCAATAAAAATATGCTTCCTAGGCCTAGGCGTGATTGGCATAGTCGGTTTTGTTATCAAGCTGATGTCTTCACTTCTGCAACCAGGCAGCCCAGCAACCTAGAAGGAAAAAGCCTTGGAGAAGTCTGAAGAGCCTGTGACGAAGATTTTTGCCGTTAAAACCACAACTGGACAAGAGAAAAACGTTGCCAGACTGGTTGCCGCGAAAATCGAAATGGCCAAAATACCCATAAAATCAATTCTCGCCCCTGAAGTCCTAAAGGGATACATATTCATGGAAGCTGAAGGACCGCACTTAGTGGAAGAGGCGATAGCAGGCGTAAAACACGTACGGTCAAGAATTCCAGGCCCAATAGGCTTTTCAGAAATCGAAAGATACATAGTAAGAAAACCCATAATCGAAGAATTAAATGAAAACGACATAGTTGAAATAACAGGAGGCCCATTTAAGGGAATGCGCGCAAAGATAACTCGCATTGACAAGTCTAAGGCTGAGGTCACGTTGGAGCTTCTGGAGGCAACCTTCACTTTGCCGATAACCGTCAATTCAGACTACGTCAAACTAGTCCAAAAATCAAAGACTGAAAGTGGTGAAAACTAGATGGTTGACAAGAAAACTGTAGAACTCCTCGTTAGCGGAGGACAGGCAACCGCTGGGCCTCCTCTGGGTCCTGCTTTAGGCCCACTCGGCGTTAACGTTATGATGATTGTGAACAAGATAAACGAGCTCACAAAGGATTACTCTGGAATGAAGGTTCCAGTCAAAGTCATTGTTGATCCTGACACAAAAGCCTTCGAAGTTAATATTGGAACGCCGACAACGTCAGCTCTGATCGTGAACGAATTGAAGATTGAGAAAGGCTCTGGTACGCCTAGCACTCAAAAAGTCGGAAACCTCACCATGGACCAAATCGTGCGCATAGCCAAGATGAAACGTCCAGAACTTCTGGCCAGAAACCTGAAGAATGCTGCGAAGGAGGTTCTAGGAGCCTGCGTTAGCATGGGCGTCACGGCTGATGGTAAGGATCCTCGCGAAGTGCAGAAGGAAATCGACCAAGGCAAACACGACGAGATATTTAGCAAGAATTAAACATAAGAGAACGTTTTTATAAGTGCATTTGATTTCCTCATGGCACGAGGCATTCAAGATGCCCTTAGACCAAAAAACCATACTCGCTGCTGTGAAAGAGGCAAAAGAGAAATCTGAGAAAAGAAAGTTCAACCAATCAGTAGAGCTTATTCTGAGGCTAAGGGACGTTGACATGAAATCGTCTGAGGGCAAAATCCAAGAAATCGTCGAACTGCCATATTCACCGGCAAAACCAAACAAGATATGTGTTATCGGCTCAGGAGAGCTGGCCATGAAAGCAAAGAAGGCGGGCGCCGACCATGTTGTTGAACGGGCTGAACTCGACGGATTAGCTGGCAAGAAAAGGGAGCTAAGAAAAATAGCTGAAGACAACGACGTCTTCATAGCTGAAGCTCCTCTAATGCCTACCGTAGGCAAGGTTCTGGGTCCAGTTCTGGGTCCAAGAGGAAAAATGCCTGTGCCTGTTCCACCGATGGCAGACATAGCCAGCATAATAGCTAAACACCGCAAAACGGTAGTTGTGAGAGTTCGCAACCAGCCAATGATGCAGTGCCGCATCGGGACCGAAGACATGAAAGAAGAACAGCTAACTGAGAACATTCAGGCTGTCCTAAGGGTCATGGAAGGAAAACTTAAAAAGGGAATGAAAAATATCAAGTTTGCCACCATAAAAATGTCCATGGGCGCCCCTGTAAAGATCAAACCATGAAAGCGAGGATAGAACGGTGCCATCTGAACAAGTGCTGAAGGAAAAAACCGACGAAGTTGAAGAGATAGCCAAGCTGGTGAATAATCACAGTGTACTCGGCATTGCCAGCCTGCAAAAGGTCAGAGCCCCGCAGCTTCAAGCCTTCAAAAAGAACCTAGAAGGACAGGTATACATGCGAGTTCTGAAAAACAGTCTGATGAGGCGCGCAATCGACAACTGCAAGGACAAGCCCGACCTGAACAAACTTGAAGAATACCTCCAGGGATCAAACGTTTATCTTTTCACAGACGTGAACCCGTTCAAACTGGCACTGATTCTAGAGAGAGGAAAAGTGAAAACGACGGCCAAGGCAGGCGACATAGCTGCCTTTGACGTAGTCATTCCAGCAGGGAATACTGGGCAGCCCCCGGGTCCGATAATAAGCCAGTTGAACTCTGTTGGCTTGCCCACGAGAATCGAGTCTGGAAGCGTCTGGGTAAGTAAGGACACTCCAGTCGTCAGAAAAGGCGAAGTAATAGATGAAAGACTGGCAGGCGTCCTGTCAAAACTGGGAATAAAACCCGTCGAAGGCGGACTTGCAATGAACGTCGCGTATGACGAGGGCCTAGTAATAACCAAGGAACAACTTAGAATAGATGTTGATGGAACCAGAAAAAACATCGAGGCTGCATACGCCGATGCCTTTGCTCTGTCATTAGGCATAGCCTATCCAACCCCAGAAAGTACAACTGCACTTCTCCAGGTCGCCCATCGAGAAGCATACGCACTTTCAATGGCGGCGGCAGTGCCTACCAAGGAGACAATTGTCGACTTGATTAAGAAGGCATACATGGAAATGCTAAGTTTAAGTAGTAGATTACCCACCTTAGAGGAAAAGGCTGCAACAGCCGAGAAGCCTAAAGAAAGTTAAAATAGTTGAATGAAGAGGTGAAAAGGTATGGAATACGTTTACGCTGCAATGCTCCTTCACAAAGCTGGAAAAGAAATCAACGAACAGAATCTAACGCAGGTTCTGACGTCCGCAGGCATAAACGCTGATGTAGTGCGCGTAAAGGCTCTAGTAGCGTCGTTAGCGGAGGTCAAAATAGACGAGGCAATAAAATCTGCCCCAACGATGATGGCAGCCCCAGTAGCAGCACCGACTGCAGCGCCAGCAGCAGAAGCGAAACCGAAAGAAGAGGACAAGAAGAAGAAAGAAGCAGATGAGAAACAAAAGGAAGAAGCAGCGCTAGAAGGCTTAGGAGCACTCTTCGGATAGAAAGCAACATCCATTTTCTGAACAGTATTGCCCTCCTCTGACTGCAGGACTTGCTTGACCTATTTGTTCTTCCTGGTAGTCCAATCGGAACAATGGGCTAGCAATAGACAAAGCGCATAACCTGATCAGATAACTCGCTTTTTTGTACCTTCGCGCGCACACTGATCTTGCTGTTTTTTGTATCGGACGTCAATTCTCCTGCGAAGCTTTCCAAGGAAATCCTTTTTCGAGGCCGCTATGCCAGCAACGACGACTATTGCTATTATAACCCAGAGCCAAAAGCCAGAACCTCCGATCCACATGTTTGTCTCAACGATCATCAAGACTTTGAACATGGGTCCAGAAGATATTGTTGCTTCCACTAGGATTCCTGTTTGCTTGTCCCAATAGAGCGTGTACTGATTTTGGCTAAAGGAGAAATTCGAGTAAATTGTTCTCCTGTCTTCGCCGGCATAAGTTTTTGTAGCCTCGCCTGAGATCATTCTGTTGCCTATTTCGCTGCCCAGATAAACTGGATCGTCAATGCCCAAGTTAGCGGGTATTACGTATACGCGTACAGTGAGGAAGCTTGTTGCGAAATCGTCTTCAGAAGCTAGATCAATCGTTTCAGTTTGATCGATCTCGGTGCTTCCAGACGTTCCAACTGTCACATGCAATGTAACAACCGTTCCTGCAACGCTCAGAAATTCTATCTTCTGCTCGCGTTCTGAACTGTAACTCTCCTGGAGGTCATAGTCAATCCAATCTCCGCCTTTGACTCCAAGACTAAGTCCTAGTGTGTGCGGGATGGTAGCCAACAGAACGGAGCTAACCAGTATAGCCGCTATTATTCCTGCTTCAAGTTTTTCCATTTGTTTTTTCTCGTCTGGCTTTTGAGATGCGGTCTTTCAGCGTTTTTCCTATGGCTATTGGTGCCCATCCACACATTATCATTACAGTGCCTGGGAAAGGTATCTTCCAGTAGGTCAAAAGGATAGTTTCGAAAACAAAGAATGACATGGTCATCGCGACGATAGATATTACTGCTATCTTTCTACCAAACTTTTTGAAGGTTTGTATGCCAAGCAATCCCGCGAAGAAGAAGTCACCTAGGCCAAGCGCCATCTCCATCCAACCCCTTGCCGTCACGATTGGCGGAACGATCGGCACAGCGACCATTTCTGGAAGGCTAAGGCTTCTGAAGGCAGTGTCAGCAACCTGAATCATCGTTCCCGTTACCAAAACGAGGATTATGTCAGCAATCATTTCCAGCATCGTGAAAACCAGCATAGGTTTCCACGTGAACAAGCTTCCAACATACAAGGTTATTAGAACGGCGAAAACGACCGCGTAGATCGTGATCAGATAGTTGGACCATATGAGCGTGCCATTAAGAAACAAATAGAGTAACACGAACACGGCTGGCGGCGCGATCGCGACATACCAACGTTTCGTTGAGAACAGATAGGTGAATATGAAAAGAAGCGCTGAATAGGAGAACAGGAACAGTATCATCAGAGGAGCCACAAGTTGCCTGAGAAGAAATATCGATGAGACCATGGCTGCCATTAAAGCCACAAGTAACACAGTGTCTCTGACTTTGAATTCCTTCTCTTCCAGCGTTGTCTTAAGTTTGCCTTCGGTCTTCTGATTCAGAAACAGCGAAACCAGAGTTACAGAAAAAAGAGTCAACGGCATTGCAACGTCAACGAGGAATTTGTTGTTGAAGTATCCATCATAAGTCACATATGATAACGACGTTCCGTTGGAATCATAGAGGTTCACTTCTTTGAACTGGATTGCGGTTTCGCCTCTGTTCAGCACGCGGAACGTCAACGTCACCAAACTGCCACTGCTGTTTGCCATAGCTTCAGGAGACGTGAGGTTCAACGATACATACACGTACCCGCCGGTGTTGTCGGTTCTGTTGTAGAGATCCGTCGTGTTTCCATAGGACTCTAACAGTGCACCTTCCTGAACAGCCGAACACCCAATCACAGACGCATCGTACGTCAGGCGTATCTGAAATCCATGAAGATAAGCCACGTCCACGGCAGTCACATTCACGTCAAACTCTCCGCTTGGACCCAACGAGTAATCTAGTATTGACAGCGGTTTCATTGCAATTATCATCTGAGTTTTCTGGGCGTTTTCATTCGCCGCATGAGCTAACCAGACAACTGACATGGCAAGCAACGTGATCGTAAACAGTGCAATTATTCCAAGGAGCCTGACTTTTCGCAGTTTTGGAGTCTTTCCACTTCCGCTAGCCAAGTTGAAACCTCTACCGTTCCTCAGCGGCCTGCTAAGTATTTCATGCATAGTGGGCACATAAGAGGAACAAACATTTAATCCTTTATGCTTCAGATGAAAATAGGCCTTGAACAGAAGGAGGACGTGTAGTGCGCGCTCAGAGTCATCACTGGCCTCAGCAAAGTCCTCGAGTACATAGATTAAGACCTAATAGAGTCGGACGTTTAGAACTGCTAGAGATGCGATGAGCGCCTCTTCTGTTCTTACTGTTTCTGTACCCTGTGAGGGAATAGTGTTGACCACAAAATCAACAGCATCTTCCAAGGCCAGCCCCTCAAAACGGGCTATTTCACGTAACCCTTGATTAGGAGCCCCAAAAGCTATGAGCACTGCGTTCGCGCTTCTCCATCTTGCGGATATTTCTTCGGCAACTTCTGCGAAAGAGGTGCCGAGTCTCGAAGTTGCAATTGTCAAATCGAACTTCCTGCTTTTCAACATCTTCCCAAAGGATTGCTTCTCTTTGGTAACAGAGTAACCCCAAAATCCTCGTATCTCATCGCGGTCTGCTAGTTCAACTTGAACCTGTTTGTCGATCTTTTGGATTTTCACAGTGATG
>JBGPBD010000011.1:0-9460 GCA_041481045.1 Bathyarchaeia archaeon
AAAAGTGTACAGTAAACGTAGAACGTGCTGAATGCTGTTACCGCAATAGGCGATGTCAGAACGTCATATAACATCCTTCCTAATGTCATTCTATCTCAACCTGCACGCGTACCCCGAAACAATGTCCCTATCGGCACATGAAGGGATAAGCTGACCCGATTTATACTTTCTGCCAAAAGCCATATAGAAACTCCAGCCAAAATGGCTTAACCAGAAAGCCAATGCCTCGAAGTTCGTCCCTATCCAAGACTTCCTGAAACGCTCAGCGCCGAAAAAAGGGAGGGGAATTAGGGGTCTGTCTTTCCGTAGTTCAATGCTGCTGTGAAGTAGTCTATCAGGTTGATTTTGTGGTCGTCGTTTATGTCGTAGTTGGGGTTCCACGTTGGATGTCCAGGATAGCTTCCATACGCTAGGGCCACGGCGAACACGTCTATCAGGTTCACTTTTCCATCACCGTTAACGTCGCCTACCATGGTTACTTTGATCCAGCTGTCAGTGAAGTTGTTGTTGGCAACGTTGGTTTCGCCTGGAACAACATCTCCACCAGCGCTTATGGTGTAGTTGCCCTTAAGCCAAGTTGTAGTGTTCCAGACAAGTGTTACGTTTGCAGTGCTCCAGCTAGCCAACGTCACATTTTGCTTCGCAAGAATATACGTTGCGTTGCCGTACACTGTAACGCCAAAGGTCTCATTAACGGGACCGTTGTTCGCAACCGTCACGTATACATGGCAAGTGTAGTTTTGGCAGACAGTTGGCATCGGCTTGCATCCAGTCTTGCATGTTGTAACGTTGGTAACAGCTATGTCATGTGTCGGTGAAGTTGCTATTGCTCCCCTTATGAAGGCATGATACGAAAGGTCGTATCCCATGGTTTGAAGATAGCCTTGCAACTCCCAAACAGTCAACGGGTAACCTGGCGGTGGTGGTGGCATTTGCGGAAGAGTAAACGACCCTACTGAGTATGCATCTTGGGACACGTACTGAGCGTCATTATGAACCGCGGAATTATGAGGATACGCGTGTGGAACGGGTGAGCGCCCGGAAGCATTTCCAGCTTCATACGCGTCCTGCCACGGGTCGCTAATAAGCAGTTGAGACGCTGTGCTATTAGCGCCTGCGCTGGTTACACAGTGGCCGAACTCTAGGCTCGGATTAGTAACGCTCTGCCAACCTTGCGGGGTTAATTGCCAGAATTCGAGGATAACCTCAACATCTTGGCACACTTCAGTTTCGTTCTCTATCCATTCAAACGTCGGGAATGACTGATTGTGAACCTCGAACATCCCCGCTACACCCTTTTGTATCAAGTACTGCTGGATTCCTCTCTGTATGTCTGTCCATCGTGTTCCCGTGTGTCCATCAAAGGGAGGTTGTTGGTCGTCTGTGTCCATCAAGAAAGCCAAGTTTCTCACAAGTGGATCAACGTTGCTTGAGCTATGATCGTCCCACTGCCCGTAAGCAGTCACAAGGTTGAAGTGGTCGCTAATCGTTGGAGGAGGCACTGGAGCCGGGTTGAGTATTGACTCATACTTTGAGTCGAGCCACCACAGTGAGTTTGCAACGGCAACTGGAACACACCAGGTGTATATGCCTTGTCCTGGACCCCATTGGTCTTGTTTCTCGTCAAAGTCAGGCATACCGCTAGGAGCATAGTCCGGATACGCGGGCTTGATGTACCCAGGCCATTCAGGCACCGCTTTAGGTGACGTCGCTACAGCTACCCTGATGAATGTGTGCCAAGTCGCGTCGTAGCCATGAGTTTGCAGGTAACCTTTCAATTCGTACACTATTACTGGATAACCGGGTGGCGGCGGCGGTGGCGGTAGCGGAAACTGTGCCACTTGATAGGCGTCTTGTGACACGTATGAAGCATTGTTATGGGAAAGGTGTGGTATACTGTGCGGGACAAGTGAGCGTCCTGGAACCAGCCCAGCCTCGTAGTTGTCCCAATACGGGTC
This sequence comes from Bathyarchaeia archaeon, assembly GCA_041481045.1. GTDB lineage: Archaea > Thermoproteota > Bathyarchaeia > Bathyarchaeales > Bathycorpusculaceae > DASPTR01. The sequence continues at coordinate 1,959 of JBGPBD010000011.1, forward strand.
GCTGATAAGCAGCTCACCTGCTGTGCTGTTCACGCCTGCACAAGTCACAAAGTGGCCAGCCTCAAAACTCGGAATGCTGGTCAGCGGATACCAGGTCCCTCCAGAGTACTGCCAGAACTCGAGGAAAAGCTCAACGTCCTGGCACACTTCAGTCTCGTTTTCTATCCACGCAAAGGTTGGGAATGAGGAGTCGTGAACCTCAAAGTACTTGTCTAATCCCTGTTGCGTTATGTAATTTCTGGTCCCGGTTTCAAGGTCTTGCCAACGTGTTCCGAGATGTGCAATTCCAGTCCTTTGCCCGTCAGTGTCCATCAAGAAAGCCAAGTTTCTCACCAATGGATCAACGTTGCTTGGGCTATGATCGTCCCACGCGCCGTAAGTGGTCACCAATGGAAAGTGGTCACTTATTGTCTCCGGCGGCACGGGACTGACTGTCATTTTTGATTCAAATTCCGAATCAAGCCACCACAACGAGTTTGCAACGGCCACTGGACCGCACCAGGTATAGATGCCTTGTGCAGGACCCCATTGGTCTTGCTTCTCGTCAAAATCAGGCACTCCACTAGGAGCATAGTCGGTATATGAGGGCTTAACATAACCCAGCCATGAGCCTGCTGCCCCCACACGGAAGACCGCAACTACACTTGCGAGTAGTACCACTGCCAAAATCAACGATATATATTTCAAGCTGCCATTCTTCATTTTCCATTCTCCTTCTTTACTGGTAAGCAACATATACTTCTCGAGTCCAAGCTAAAAAGACTTGTGAAACAAAGTTCTATATGTTTTGCAGTTCATACATTCATCGTGTGATCGGTTACGCCCCAAGACAGTTGTGGTTTGATCTATTTCGTGAATCTATCCAGTTTCATGCATTGAGCGCAACCTCGCGCGCGCGACAGATCAACACGTTTTCTTCGATTGTTGGAGTCGCTTTTGCTTTGCTGATGGGTGTTTTGAGTGCCCGGTTTAGGCACAAGTCTTTGCTGCTCATAGGCTTGTTGTTTCTTGGTGTTTCGGCTGTGGGCTGCTATTTTGCTTGGGATCTCAACTCGATCTTCATATTGTACTCTCTGAGTGGAGTGGGGAGGCTATGGTCTCACCGATGGCAATTGCGCGCGCAGCGTAGATTATTACTCAGTTAAGTTGGACAATGATCCATGGATGGATGTGGGTGGTAACAATACGCGCGCTCGTCTACGCCCAGCTCGTAACCTTCGAAGACGATGACTACACGTGCAAAGCCGCAGCGAACGTGAAAGACGCGACAGAGCTGATAGAAGCTGGCTGAGAATATGTCTGCGACGTTGACAACGTGAAGCTGTTCAGGAAAAGAAAGTGAGTCTATGGATTATCCAGAGTCTATGGATGTATGCCTAAAAGCCGGGGATGGGAGTTGAACCCATATAGAGCGGCTCTGCAGGCCGCCGCTTCAACCGTTCAGCCACCCCGGCAAATCAAATATCTTTGAAACTGTAATAAATAGGTTATTTAGCCAGTCCTAGATTCTCTATAACTTCCTGGTAGACCTTAAGAGCTGACTTTTCGTCTTTCACGTTCTTTATTAGCATTCGTCCACCGCTAAACAAGCTGATCTCAAAGCTCTTGTATTCGAATATTATGGCAAGTTGAGACTTCACGCGAACCTTAAACCTCTGCTTGATTGATTCATAGACTTCGTTTATAACCAGTTTAAGCGGTTTTTCAGGGTTGACGTTAGCTGTGTTGCTCCCGCACAGCCAAACAAGCTTTTCACTTGCCTTCGGAAAGCCTCGACTTCCTTGACAAGCCCTGCAGCTGCTCCTTCTGAAAACATCCACCGTAGTGAAGTACATGTCGCTGAAATCACATATCAACAATTTGCCCTTCAACGGCGAACCCATGCCTGTTAAGACCTTCACTGTTTCCATAGCCTGCATAGTCCCAATTATTCCAGGCGTCGCCCCGATAACGCCGCGCACATCACAGGACAGCAGGCTGCCGTCGTCAACATTCGGAAAGACGCATTCAAGACACGGAGTCTCAGGTGAAGCAAAAACAGAAAGATCTCCCTCAATACCCACTGCTGCACCGAAAACGTAAGGAATTTCAAGCTTCACGCACGCACGGTTGATCAGGTAACGCGTTCTCATATTATCCAACCCGTCAACAACACAGTCCATTCCTGACAAAAGCTTCTCAACGTTCCCCGCGTTCAAGTTTTCAGAAACAGCCTCAACCTTCACAAAAGGATTGGCCTTCTCCAGCATTTTCGCGGAGACCTCAACCTTAGGATAAAGCAAATCATCTGGCGTGTAAAGAATCTGCCTGTGCAAATTATCCAGCTCCACAGTATCTTGGTCTATTAAACGCATATTTCCGACTCCGGCAAGAGCCAAGTAAAGCGATGAGACCGTGCCCAGTCCCCCCAGTCCGACCACCGCAACCTTTGAGCCCGCAAGCTTCCTCTGACCCTTCCGACCAAGCTCTTTAAGAACTATCTGACGACTGTAATACTCCTCGTAACTCCGTATCCCTCTCTTCTCAGGCAACTCGAATCTTCCCCCCAGTTTACTCCTGCTTCTAATCAGTCTTATATCTACCTTTTTTCAGAAACTGCATATCAAAGATGCTCTTCACCCTCTGAACCGTGTCTGCCTCATCAGCCGTCTTGTCGTCTCTAACGCGAGTTATCCTTGCAAACCGCAACGCCATACCGCACTTGTATTTTGGACTCTTCTGAACCTCATTATACGCAACTTCAACAACCATTTTTGGTACGACGATGACTCCCCCACGCGTCTCACTTATGGCAAGTTCTTTGAGACGTCTTGTCATCTCAACGATCTCCACGTCTGTCAGTCCCTTGAAGGTCTTGCCAACCTCCAGAAACTCGCCGGTTTCAGCGTCACGGGCCGCCAGATGATAGTCTGAAAGCCACCCATGTCTTCGACCGTAACCGTATTCTGCCTCTACAATAACGAGGTCCAGAGGTTCAAGAACGGGTTTTATCTTCAGCCAATGCTTTCCACGAATCCCCGGCGCATACGAACTATCAAGTCTCTTAGCCATCAACCCCTCATGCCCAGCATCCATAGCCTCGCCTAGAAGCTTGCCGGCCTCCTCAATCCCATCAGTGACCAGCTGCCTCGTCAAAGGTATTTTTCCAGCCCTTTCTGCCAATATCTGCCGTCGCCTAAGATACGGCAACGAAATGAGATTTTGCCCATCAACATACAGAATGTCAAACAAGTATAGCTGAATCGGGGTACTTTCAACCATTTCTCCTATCGAATGAACCCTTCTGAATCGCCGCATCAAATGTTGAAAAGGAAAAGGATGACCGTGAGCGTCAACCGCTATGATTTCACCTTCCACAATTGCCTCTTTCGCCTTAATGTTTTCTTTAGCTGTGTCGACAGTTTCAGGCAAGCTTTCAGTTACGTCTGTTAATCTTCTGCTGAAGATTCTCACTTCATCATTAAGCTTATGAATCTGAACCCTCGCCCCGTCATATTTGTATTCGAAGGCAGTTTTGCCTCCGTGCTCACTCAAAGCCTCCGCAACCCCATTCGCCATTTGTGCCAACATGAGATTGACAGGCCTGAATATTCTGAACCTAATCTTTGCCAAGCCAACAATCCCCTCTGCTCTTGCAGTTGCAGCGACTTCGCCAACGTCGCCCACAATCATACTTGTCTTCTGCACCTGTTCAAGTGGAATCTGAAACGCTTCAGCAACAGCCTGCTCCATCAATCCCTCATGGAAACCCGTACGCATCTCACCGATGAAAACTTTCACCAAATATTTCGCTTCAACCGGCGAAGCCAAGCTTAACAAGGCTTCAATCAAACGTTCTTTCTTCTCCCTTGAACCCTGCCCAACCGTTTCACCTATTGTCTCAAAACTACGCCTAACCTCCATTATAGTCAGAGTCTTTTCGACAAGCAACGTCTGCCTCTTGACACTGCTGTTCTCAAAAACTGTCTTTGTCGCTGACCCAACGTCACCAGTCCTGCCGAAAGCCTCAGAGAACACTTCCCATCGAACTCCAGTTAGCCGCCTTATGATTTCGCTCAAAATTGCCCAGCTCACCTCGAGCGTGCTCTGATTCCATTTCGGGAACGGCCTGCCGAGAATCATTGAAATGGCAGGTTCGACTTCTTGAGGTTGCAGACTCTTCAAGAACTCCGCTGCGAGGCTTATCATGAGAAGCCTTTTTCGCGTAGCCTCCAACTTCTCACACAATTCCGCCAAAGCCCTAAAACTAGTCTGCATGCTGAAGAACACACTTGGATTTCCAAATAAGAAGCCAACACAAATAAACATTGTTCACACTTGCATCAGTCATACCAGAAAAGCGAATAATGGCTACCAGCAAACGTGTTGCAGAAAAGGGGAAAGCATGGTCCAGATTTCAGTGGTCATTAGGACACGAGACGAGGAAGACCAGCTTGATGATCTACTGAAAGCTCTACTGGGCCAGACTCTTCTGCCATCTGAAGTAATTCTGGTCAACAACTACTCCTCAGAAGCAGCATTGGTTTCCTTTGAAAACAGAATGGAAATACTGGCTTCCCCTTTTGAAGAAAAGAGAATAAGAGTTAGACTTGCCAATTTTCCCGACCGAGACTTCTCTCACGCCTTCTCCACGAATTTAGGAGTCTTTCTTGCCGAGAATGAACTAGTCGCCACAACCAACGCACACGCACTCCCAATTTCATCTCAGTGGCTGGACAAAGGCTCTAAGCATTTCGAAGACCATAATGTTGCATGCGTTACAGGCTACTCTTTTCCCATCGAGAAAAACAGATCTCTGTCGAAGCTAAGTCAATACGTCTATTACTATTCAGAGAGACTTGTCTTAAGATTTAACTGGACATCCACAGTGAACTGCATAATCAGGAAATCCCTATGGAATAATTACCCTTTTGATGAGAATCTGCCCAAAATGATCCCGGCGAGTAAGGCATACGGCTGCGAAGACTACGATTGGAGCAAAGAGATGAAGGCAAGAGGCTTCAAAACAATAGTTGATCCACAATTCAGCGTTTTTCACTCGCACAAGACTCGAATAGGTGAGGCCGAGAGGAACATAAGAATCTACGTAACTCATAGGAGAATACAACAGCTAATCAACAACCTCGAACGTCCAAGGAAAGCCTACACCAGACTGAAAGATCAAGGAAAAAGTGGCGGCGTACGCCTTCAAGAATACTAACAGTTGGTCTACACGTAGAAGCCTTTCCATCGATCAACAGCTAACATTGGAAGCTATACCTGGACAACAGGAAGACCTAAATACAATATCCGCTCACTCGCCTTTCTATGAACATCTGTATAGTCTCGGACTTATTCGATTCTTCATACGGAGGCGTTCCCGTAGTCGTCAACCGATTTATTGATAGGTTTACGGAAAGAGGGCACAACGTAACTATCGTAACGTCCAAGTGCAGAAGCAAGGAAACAGTGGAAAGAAGAGAGAATCTCACGGTGTACAGATTTCCTTCATTCACCCTGCCAAGGTCAGAGGGCGAATACGCCCTCTCTTTTCCAAATTTCCACAGGATACGACAGATTTACGAAACAGAAGGAATAGACGTACTCCACTGCCACATTCCATCTTTCTTGTCCCTCGCCTGCGTATTAGAAGCAAGAAAGAAGGGCTTGCCCTCAATAGCGACGAACCACCTGCTTTCCGAAACATTCTCTCGGAACCTCTTTTTTGACAGCACAAAATTCAATAAATTCTTCTACAAGATTGTAAATTCATTCTACAACCTCGTGGACCTAGTGCTGTGCCCAAGCATTTACGGATTGAGAACACTCAGGAGATATGGGCTGAAACCAAATGCACTCGTTGTAAGCAATGGAATAGAACTATCAAAGTTCAACCCGAACCTCAATCACGAGCAGTTCGACAGAGAATTCGGCCTAAAGGAAGAGAACAAGAAGATTCTGTACGTCGGCAGACTAATGGAAGAAAAAGGCTTGGACGTTCTCCTAAATGCCTACAACATTGTTGAGGCGAAAGTCCCCGATACAAATCTGGTCATAGTTGGAAAAGGTCATCTGCAACAAAATCTTGAAGACCAAGCCAACAAGCTGGGCTTGAAAAACGTCATTTTCACAGGCTTCGTCTCCGACTCACTATTAAAACAAGCCTATGCTTCTTCTGACCTCTTCGTCCTGCCATCCTACGCGGAAATTCAACCCCTAGTCCTCCTAGAAGCAATGTCCATGGGACTACCAGCAATTGGAACCAGCGTAGGAGGGGTCCCAGAAATGATACTCGACGGACGAAACGGCTACGTGCTAAAACCGGGAGACCACGAAGGTTTAGCTGAAAGAATCATAACCATCCTGAACAACGATGCGTTAAGGAAAGAATTCTCACGCAACAGCCTACTGATAGCCCGACGCCACGACATCGAAAAGTCCGCCGACAAGCTTGAAAGCCTCTACAACAGACTTGCAGCATAAGCCAAGCCGAGACGCAGAACACTCACGATTGAATATGGATTCTGCAGGGGTTCACACATAACAAAAAAGATTGTTTTGAAACGCTAGAATGATGCGTCCAATTTGGCCTTGATTTCCTTTATCTTCTTCTCCGTTTCCGTGACTTTAGTTTTCTTCTTCATCGCTGTGTAGCAGTCTCTTGCATACTCAAGGGCGCTGACTCCGAATCGATCGAACCCCTTTTGGAAGGATAATTCCGCAGACTTCAGAAAATGCTCAACAGCCGCCTCATAATTCTTAAGTGCATATTCGCATTCGCCCGCCTTGTAGAGCATCGACGTTGAGTCAAAATAGTTCTGCCCCTTGTAGTACAGATCTGCCGTCTTCAGAAAGATTTCCTGTGCTTCTTTGAATTTTCCAGCCTCATACAGAGCATTTGCTTCCTTGTGCATTTTGACTGGGTCATCTTTCTCCTTAGGGATGCTCATAGTGGTCAACTCGCAATTTGCCACTTATCAGCATTGCACTGGCATTTAGGTTTTCCTGTCAAAAGCTTAAAATGGAATTTGCAGTGAATTATGATACACGCAAATATGGGAGCGCTTGCGTATGAGGATCTGCGATGCCCACGTTCATCTGGGGAAATCTGGCCCTTGGCAACCATATATGAATCCAACGATCTATGCTGATGATCTCGTCCGCCTTTTTGACAAGTATGATGTCAAAAGAGCAATCGTCTTTCCGAACCCAAACGTAGGCGACAAATATCCTGAGATGAATGATTACATTGCCAGATCCGTCCGGAAATATCCAAAAAGGCTCATTGGCTTCGGACGTGTAGACCCAAGACGAGAAGACGCAACACGAGAGCTTACTCGAATGAAGAAGACCCTCGGCTTGACAGGACTCAAACTGCACCCCATGGTAGAATGCTTCAGACCAGACCACCCATTCTTCAACAAATTCTTCCAAGAGGTAAGCAAACTAGGCTTGCCAACACTATTTCACACAGGCGATGGCTTCTCCTCGCCAGGACTCATTTCAAAAATAGCCAAGAAATA
>JBGPBD010000012.1:0-9375 GCA_041481045.1 Bathyarchaeia archaeon
TCCTCTTCAAAAATACGTTTCATCTCCGAAGTTCCATAACGGCCGGTGTCAATAGGCAAGATGGGCAAGCTAGCTTCCCCCGCAAGAACATAAACGCACTGAGGATTAATGTTTTACCCAAAATATGCGGCGCTAGACCTGTACGGCAACGATCATGTTCCTTCTTCGTAGGCCTGGATACTGCAGTACGTCTTCAAGTACTCTCCCAGTTTGTTTCCCAAAGTCTGCTTTAGCAAATCATTTCGTATGGTCAGGTATTCGTCTATAAGAATATCAAAGTGGAAACGATCCCATACCCGTCCACCTACAAAAGCTGATTGCCTCGACACCCCGCTTCTTTTGAAGCCACATACTTCAAGCGCCTTGTGAGCACGATGATTATATTCCACGCTCGACGCTTCACAGCGCTCAGCATTCAATTGGACAAACGACATCTCCAGCAGAGCCACAGTTATCTGCCGACCCAAACCCCTGCCCCACAGCTCCTTCTTGCCAATATAAGTGCCAATCTCAGCGGTCTTCACATTGCCCCAATCGTTCTGTTCAAGGCGGGCAATCCCAATAGCCTCTTTTGAATCTGCAATCTCGATTACGAAGTGCAGTTCTCTCTCATTTTGCATCCATTCTTCATACTGCTTTTCAAGCTGAACCATACTCAAGAAGTTCATAGGCCTGTTTCTCGAATACATTATAACCTCAAAATCGTTTTCCCAGTTGTGCAACAACTTCAAGTCCTCCTTCTCAACAGGCCTAAACCGAACATCACCGAATTCAAACATGTAGGCTCACCGTTTAGATGCAAAATGCTTAACACAATGCCACTATTAACTCTAACCAAACGCGAAAAGATGCAACTCAAGCCTGAACTGCGCTGAGATCGATGAGAGGTTTGGGGTAAAAAACACGCTTTGATTATTAGGAATGATGCATACTAATTCGATGAACAATGCTTGAGCAACAGGTCAGAGGTGCATGGGCGCACTTATCGGAGTAATAGACAGAGAGGGCAAAGACGCGACAAAGACAGCCGCCACTATGCTTGGCGCGTTATCATCAACTACCACAGAAACCTTTGGCTTAGCATCACCATTGCAAATAAAAACAGAGAGAACGATAGAAGCCCTGCGAGAACTAAACCTGAACTCTCAAGTAATAGTAGGGTATAGGTGTTCACGAATTCTCCAGGCAGACAGACCTCAACTTGCACAGCTCGAAGGTGCTGCGCTGGCTTTTGATGGAAGAGTGTATATCCCAGGAAGGGCTTTTCCCCTTAAACCCTTCGCTGGCAAACTGCTAGAAAACGGTGAACAAGCAGCTAAAACTTTTGTTGATAAGTCAGAAGGCGACTATGCTTTTTGCTTTGCTAGTTACAGAAGACTTATCGCAGGCAGAGACCCTATCGGCGTGGTTCCTCTCTACTACGGCGAAAACGCAGGTTTCGTAGCCCTAGCATCAGAGCGCAAGGCATTATGGAAAATAGGAATATGCTCAACCTGCTCTTTTCCGCCTGGACATGTAGCGGTAGTCGATCAAAACGGCTTCAAATTCGAACCAGTTAAGACACTTTCCTACTGGAAACCACAGCAAATCACCATGAAAGCCGCAGCTAGCAAGTTGGAAGCGCTTCTTCGGCACTCAATCATGCAGAGAGTCTCATCTCTGAGAGAAGTAGCCGTAGCCTTTTCAGGAGGACTAGACAGCAGCATAGTGGCAATGTTAGCCCGAGAATCAGGACTAAATACGCAGCTTATCCATGTAAGCCTTGAAAACCAAAAGGAAACCGAGCATGCAGAAACCACAGCGGAAATCCTTAAACTGCCAATCCATATTCGCATATTGAAGGAAGAAGATGTGGAAGAGGTCCTTCCAAAAGCCTTACCCCTTATCGAGGAATTCGACCCAGTCAAAACAAGCATAGGAATTCCAATCTACTGGGTCGCAGAACAAGCGGCCCAGATGGGATTCAAAGTACTGCTGGCTGGACAGGGCGCGGATGAGCTTTTTGGAGGATACAAAAGGTATGTCGATGATTATTTTCTATACGGTGAAGAAGAGGTGAGAAAAAGAATTTTCCAGGATGTTGTTACAATCTGCGAGACTAACCTTGAAAGGGATTTTAAGATATGCAATTTCCACAATGTGGAATTGCGACTCCCTTTTGCGACCTTTGAAACTGCAAAATTCGCCCTGAGCTTGCCTGTAAAACTGAAAATTGACCTGCGGCAAGCCGAACCGCGAAAACTCGTTCTAAGAAGAGTGGCAAAAAACATTGGTCTTCCAGAATGCGTTGTGGAAAAATCGAAAAAAGCGGTGCAGTACTCGACTGGGGTAGACAAGGCAATTAGGAGACTGGCTAGGGGACAAGGTACCTCTGTAAGAGACTACTTGCAAAGAATATTTCAGAAAACATTGAGGGAGAATATCTGATATGGACAAGACAGCGGTCGTTTTCTCACCTATTTTCTACCGGCATAATCCGGGTAAAGGACATCCCGAGTCGGCTCGACGACTGAACGTGATTGTGAACGAAGTGGAAAAGATGAAACGGGAATTTAATGCAAATTTACAGTTTGTGCTGCCTGAAAGAGCAAGCGTGGCGAGCGTTGAATTGGTCCACGCAATAGAGTATATCAGGCTTGTTGAGGCGGTCTGCAGAGCAGGCGGCGGGCTTATGGATTTGCAGGACACTGTGGTTTCTCCCGACAGCTTTGAGGTTGCTCTCTATGCTGTCGGCGGGACTTTGAAAGGGGTCAATCTTGTCATGAGACGAGAGTTTGAAAATGCTTTCGCGTTGGTTAGACCCCCTGGGCATCATGCTGATAGATTCCGTGCGCTGGGCTTCTGCATCTTCAATAACATTGCTATTGCAGCTAGGTATTTGATTGAGGAATTTGGGCTGAAAAAAGTACTCATTTTAGACGTGGATGCTCATCATGGGAATGGGACGCAAGGCACGTTTTACGAAACTGACAAAGTGTTGTACATGAGTCTGCATGAGGATCCTGCTGATTTTCCAGGAACAGGTTTCATCCATGAGGTTGGAAGAGGGAAAGGTTTAGGCTACAAGGTTAATGTTCCATTTCCATATGGCACCGGCGATCGAACGTATCTGGATGCAATTCACGAAATTGTGACGCCGATTGTCCGTCAATACAGGCCAGAGTTTATTCTAGTATCTGCTGGTTTTGACAGCCACTATTCGGATCCGGTGGGGAAACTCTCCTTATCGGCCTTATGCATTCAACAAGTCTACGAAACAATAGTAAACCTTGCCTCAGAAACATGCAAGGGAAGACTTCTCTGTGTTCTTGAAGGAGGCTACAGCCTAGACTTCGTGGCAGAACTAGCGGCCTCAGCAATCGCAACAATGAGCGAAACCTCGTGGAACGTAAACGACAAAACCCAGCCAATCAAGAAAAGCATAGAATCGCATGCTCAAAAGGTCATTAGGGAAGTGAAGCAAGTTCAGAGGTCCTTTTGGAAAATAGACTAGAACGAGTTGATTGAAGAACTGTATGAAAGGTTTCGGGACTATTCTACGACTTGGATTGCCCCTTCAGAGCATTGAACTTCGCAGGCTCTGCACACTAGGCATTCGTCAGGCTTTACAGCAACGGACTTTCCATCTTTTATCTCAAAGACCCCCACGGGACAAGTGTCTTTGCATGTTCCGCAGCCGGTGCATTTGTGGTTGTCAATCACTATCTTGACCATGGCCCTTTCCTCTCCACGTTGGATTTTCATTGAAAATCCTGCGCTGTAATAAAAGTGTTTAGGTGATTTATCGGGTTTCTTCACGTAGTCTCAGTAGAATTCCGTTAATTGTATTTTCGGCTTTTTCCTTCTTGCGTTGATAATCTCCCAAGCGGTTCCGATAGGCTTCCAGCGAGAGCTCTCCCCGATGGTGAAGAGTTTCAGCGTTCTTGATGTTGGCTCTAACCTCATTTGTTTCAGCTTCCGCAACTTCAAGTTGCAACATCAATGCTGAATATTGACCGCCAGCTGTTCGCATTCTCTCTTTGTATTCCGGAAGCCTTCTGGACACTGCACCTAGTCTTGCCTCCAATGTCTTTCTCATAACCTTGTATCTGCGTCTTGGAATCTTCCCTTTCTCCACTCTTGTCTCCAAAGATTCTAATTCCGAGTCTATTTTCTTCTTTTCCTCGTAGGTATCTACAAAGGATCTGAAGTACTCAGGGCCAAGCTTCATGCCTGTCGCTGGTAGGGCAACTTTAGTCGGGCCAGTGGGTTTCCGCCGAGCCACGGCGACAACTGTACATCCAATTATGGCGGCTGTCCACATCCACATGGTCGGACGGAACGCTGCCCACACCGGATTATATTCGTAGGAGACCCCAAGGCTGGCGTTGCCCAGTACGAGGAGGTCTTCCTGTCTTAGCGTTACAGTTTCCAAGTAGACGCTCTTCCCAATACTGGAGCTGCTTCCAGCCAAATCACTCTCAAAGGTTTTGATCTTTGCGCCTTCTGGCAAAACAATCGTAACGGATGTTTGATCAACGTAGTAGTTCTCATGCTCAAACAAGGGAATCTTCAAGGCAAAATCGCTGGCGTTTCGCGTAAGATAGTTACTGGGTAAAGAATACTGCACGCTGAACTTGTTGAATTGGCCGCTGCTGACGTTTAGGTTGAAGGTCACCTCATAACGGTTCGTATTCGTGTCTGTTAATATTGAATTAGCCATCGGTCTTCCAAGCTGGTCTGTTGCTTCAGGATTGGAAGCGTTAGGGGGCAGAAACACTTGAAAAGCCATCAAATCTCCTGGAGCCATGTTCGTTATCCTATAAGTATCAACGCCTTGAATTTCGCCAAACTCGTTTACGGATATATCGCGTTCCAGCATGGTTATATCAACTTTTGTTACTGCCTCTTCAGTTAGTAGGAAATCTACTGTTGCTGGGGAATGGGTCAATTCCTGCAAATTCTCCTGCCCATAAGTGAAATTGCCCACTGTTCCGCCGCTGTACAATGCGCCTGCAGGAACAACGACTGACACGTTGCAGAAACCAGCTTCTTTCACTAGAGTCGGATATGCTGGAAAATTCAGCTCGAAGAGAGTCACATTCTGGGGATTCTGTGAAAGAAGACTGTTAGAAAGCACAAATCCCACGGTGAAAACCTGAACTCTCTGCTCTTTAAAATCTACTCTTACACAGTAGAAACCTATGCGGCTATCTACCGGCACGTTAAGAGTAACTGGGAAAGTGTCGGATCCGCTGAAAGCAATGCATTTGAGAACGCTGTCACCGTATTCACTTGGGAAGCCTATTAGAAAATCGTTGGGTGCCTGACCTGTTATGTTCAGTGTTACGGTGTCATTTATGAAAACGTAGCCATTATACATGATCGTTACAGTGTGGAAGACATTTTCAATGCTATATTCCCCGTCTGCCTTGGCGATTCTAACATTGGACAAAAGCGAAACAGAAATGACCACGGCGATAGCTAGAACGGTAAACAATATAGCTGTTTTTTTCACCTGATCTTCCTCCGTCCAACATCCGAAGTTTTGGGCTGTCTATCTATTGATAAGCCCATTTATTTACTTTTGGAGAAGCACGAACTGGGTCTGGTAAATAGTTAACCATTCGCATCTAGAAACATTGACAGAAACGAGGGATACCTGTCTGACATAGCAATGTACTGCTGAGATCTATCATTTTTGTGGTTGTGCTTCGCCGTGTTTAAGGTAGTAGTCGTGTTCTTTCTTTGTTCCGAAGCTTGGCACACCTTTTTCTTTCAGTTGAATCCTAAGTTTCTCTGCGTATCGCCGTTCGATTTCGCCTTTTTTCTCCATGTAGGCAATTATTTCTTCTGCCTGTTCCGTTGTGTCGCACCTTCGAATGAAGTCTATAATGTCGGGCGAGTAGTGCACGAAGCATTTTGAAGATGCATTTTCTCCCGTTGGCGCGTCAGTCCGTACCGAGTTTACTGCAATCTTATTACTGTCTTCGTTTAGCTCTTTGGTAAGATTTGGAAACATCCTTTTGATTGCTTCCCTGTCGAATCCCATTTGCTCACATCAGTTGAAGCGATGTTTCTTCAGATCACTTATTGGGAAATGGCCATATTTAAACATCGATTCTGCTACCGCCAACTCGTATAGTTGTGAACTTCAGTTCTAACAATCGGGATCGAGGATGCCGTCTGGCGAGGCCCAGCATTGTTCATCTTTACAGCAAATGGCATAGCGGCTGGTCCAGAAGGGGACAAATCGCTTTGCAGGGTTTTCTGCAACTAGTGTCTCCAATTCTGCGCGCGCTTCGATCTAGTTCGATTGCAACTTCAAGATTCGTGGGAAGGAGGTGGACTCCGAGAGTTCTTGCAGCTTTCAGTTTTGCCTGATTATATTCTTTTTCAACGCCGGAATAGAGAAGGTTTGCCGCTTCTCTGCAATTTTCCTTCTCGAGTTTGAAGTGGCAAATTCCAATGGTTCACCATGTTGTATGGATTGGCCGAGGCTCAATGCTTTATTATCTGTTCGTATACTTCTAGCGTTTTCTCAGCTATTTTGTCCCATGTGAACTCGTTCAGTACTCTGCGTCTTCCGTTTTTGCCAAGCCATTTGCTTTTTTCAGGGCTTTCTAGCGCGCTGTTTATTCCCCAGGCTATGTCTGATGGGTCGGCTGGGTTCACGTGGAAACCGCATTGTTCTTCGCCGCAGCAGACGACTATTTCTCGCATTCCGCTTACCCCCGCTGCGCCGACTACTACTGGGCGTTCCATGCTCATCGCTTCAAGTGCGACGATGCCAAAAGGTTCGTAGAGGCTTGGAAAAACTGCGACGTCGCATGCAGCATAATGAATGATGCGTTCTTCTTCTGGGATGAAGTCAAAGCGGAATTTTACGAAGTCCTGCATTTTTGTGGCTTTAACCAAGTTAGATAGATATTCCTGTAGGTCGCCTAAGCCTACGATAACTAGTTTTGCCTTTGGCGTTTTTTGCAGGACATGTGGCATGGCCATTATGAGTTTGTCAACTCCTTTCACGCCGACTAGTCTGCCGAGGAAGAGAATCATGAATTCGTCGTCTTTAATGCCGTAGAAGGCTCTTACTTTCTTTATTTGCTCGGCGTTCACTGTTTCTGGACTGTATTTTTGTGGATCAACACCGTTGTAGCATACTTGTATTTTGTCTTTTGGGAACCCAAGTTTCGTGAGTTCGTCTTTCATGGCGTGGGAAACTGTTACTATCACATCGGCTGCCATGCCGCAGTGGAGTTCAATGTTGCTCACGACTTCTGAGCCGTTTCCAAGTGTTCTTCCTTTTTCGGTTGAATGAACGTGAAAAGCCAGCGGCAGTCCAACTTCTTTCTTCACGGTTATTCCGCCCATTGCTGAAAGCCAGTCGTGTGCAACGACGATGTCGTATTTTATGCCCTCTTTTCTGATGAGTTCATTCACGAGCTTTGAGGCACTCAGATAGTTGTAGACGAGAATTTTGGAGAATAAGTGGATGCCTCTACCCCATTTTTTTATGTCTTCCGCGATCACGTCTGGGAGGGAATCTGAAACGTCGATGTCTATTGGGCGGTGGATTTCTATGCCTCGCCAAATCTCGCGAGTTGGAAGACTGCCCGCATCATCATTCATCGTGAAAACTGTAATGTCATTATCCAAAAGGACAAACTTGCGTGTGATTTCAGCTGCATACGTTCCTAGACCGCCGACTATCTTTGGCGGATATTCGTAGACAAGCACAGCCATCTTCATGGTTTTCCCAGCCTTTGTTACTTCAACGGTGGCTTATGCTTATCTAAGCATTACTTATTTACCTTCCTAACCGCGTGTACTTATTTGATTGCCTTAATTACCCAACGGCTTCGAAGCTCTCCATCCACGTCTGCTTCATGCAGTATTATGCTGAGTATTTCGAAGCTGTGGAAGAGGCGTTCTATTTCCTCCTTACCCGCGAAATGATGGGTGACCCCACGCTCAACGCCATCAGTTTCGACGAACGTTCCTTCTTCAGTCTTGATGCCCTTCCCATAGCTGTACGTTCTTTCGGAGAGAAAGTCTACTAGGATTGCGCCGCCTTCTCTTAGAACCCTTCGGATTTCTGTAATGGTTTCTTTTATCCCTGCAACCTTCTGATGGTAAATGGCACGGGTGCATACTACGGCATCAAAGCAGGAATCTACGTAGGGCAAGTGGTTCATTGAAGATTTCACAAGAATTGCTCGTAGTCCACGTTTTCTAAGTCGTTCTTTGGTCATTTGCAGGCCTGCTCCTGAAACGTCAGCTCCGGTGACTTTGAACCCATGTTCAGCCATGTAGATGACGTGTCTTCCTGCGCCGCAAGCGAGATCCAGCGCTTCGGTTCTGTTTTCCTTGAGCGTAGATTTGGCGAAATCGGCGACAAAATCGTCCGGTTCCTCAAAGCTATACTGCTTTTCAGGCAGTATCTGGTCCCAATCAGCCAACGTTCTTCGCATCCTCAAATTCCCACAAATATGTCTCTTGCTATTACGCGTATCGGCTTGATTACTGTTCACAAGAAAAATGTTTGCGCAAGAGGTGAGTCCCACCGTTTTTTCGGCGGCTGAGTCTGCCAACTGGTGGAGTGCATGGAAAACTTGAAAAGCCTATAAGGTAGATACAGTAAGTGATTGAGGGTGTAACGAGATGAGTGTATCACCTGTTAAACGGCTGATCCTCGAAACTATGTGGGTGCTTGATAAGCCGGCCAAAGCTACAGAGATAGCGAAGGATACAGGCGTAAATTTCCCTTCGGTTATGATGCACATAATAGGGCTCACGCGTTTGGGGTACGCAATGTCATCTGAAAAAGGATTGTATGCGCTAACGGAGAAAGGCAAGAAATCGCTGGGTCTTCCGGAAGTGGACAAGGAAAAAGCCACGGAGATTTTGGCGTACTTGCCTGTAGAGAAATCGTTCCATTTCTATGCTGATTATGGGAAGCCCTTGGGTGTTCATGCTGCGAGTCTTCAGGATTTCTGCGAAAAAATCATGAATGTTGACTCAAGCTCAATTGAGTTCCACACGAGCAGAGGAGACTTTGAGGCATGGTTTAACGCTTTGGGGGATGCTGAACTGGCTCGGAAGGCCCTGCTGATCAAGGAACATAAGCTGGTTGGAGAGGAACTGCGGAAAAAGCTTCATGATGCTGTGAAGAACCGGTATGAAGAGCTAGCTAAAGTGAAGAAGCAGGCAGACACCAACGCCTGAATTTGGCGGGGCTGCTCTAGGCGGTTTTGAATCGTTCTTTGAGTTTGGATAACACTTGTTGTAATGTAGTGTATTCCATCTCTTCAGGGCCGAGTCGGGCGGGTTCAAATTCGCCCATGTTTCTTAGTGAGGATCCAAGTTTCACGGCTTCGCGTCGGGCCATGTCGA
>JBGPBD010000013.1:0-8765 GCA_041481045.1 Bathyarchaeia archaeon
GCCCGTCGTTCCACCCGAGCGACTTTTGGGTGAGGCGTGGTCTTCCTTGACTGCGTCGAATCCAGGTTTCGTGAGGGGGGAAAAGTCGTAACAAGGTGGCCGTAGGGGAACCTGCGGCCGGATCACCTCCTATGAAAAAGCCATGCAAAATCGGCTGGAGGAGAAAGGCAAGGAACAGCCATTAAGAAACGCCAGAGCCCAATCATAATTGCCATCTTTGCCAATTCCCGTTGAGTTTGAGTCGCATTTGATCATGTCTGGCGTACATGAGATCTGAGGCACTGTGAGTGTGAGTCTTGCACAGAATTTTTAAGGTCGAAGGGTCAATTGTTCTATTGAGGGTACAATTTGAAAGAGGTTGCCAAAAAAGTTAAGCTCAAAGAATACGTTGATGCCAACACTATCACGATAAATAGAGATGGATACTTCCGTAGCGCGTATGTCATCGATCTTCCGCTGGATTCTGTGCCAGATCACGCGTGGCAGGACATACTGGATCGAGAATGGAGGGCTAGTCTCCGCCTGTGGGACAGGAAACTGTTTGTCGTGGGGGACAAACTTAGACTCGTGACCACTCTTGACGACATTGAGGGCAAGCTGGATTGGATAAAGCAAGTCATTGAGCGAACAAATGAGGGTATCGATGAGTATAACAAGGAAATCAACGCTCGCAAGGCTCAGAAAGAGGAGGAAACACACAAACAAATTAGGGAAGAACAGGCAAGCATTGATTCGATTAGGGCTAGTCTTAGAAAAACATTTGGGGCCTTCTAGAATCCTGGCTAGGCATACGATCTTGTTCTCTCGAGATTTAAAGGTTCTAGCTGCTATTGTTTCCTATTCTGAACTAGATTGCATATTGTTTTCAGAAACCGGCAATTGTCGCAGAGTTGATCTTCCTGTGTGGCGTTTCTTCTGCCGCATTTGATGCATTTAGATCGTTCGACCGTTTCTTGTGTTACAAAAGCGCTCTCGGACATATATGGTCAGAAGTTCCGAGTGGGTTTCTAAGATACATATCATTTATGAATTCTAAATATTGTTGTTGCATACAGTTTTCCAGCGAACGAGAGGGTGTCACTGGTTCTCGTTTTCAACGAGGATCAAAAAGGGAATTGGGCAATGCTCTTCCAACATTGCAGAATGGGTTTCAGCATGTATTAATTGTGAGAATCTGCAATATGTCGCCTTTTCGTGCGTCTAGGGCTGGTGGATCAGCTGTTGTCTTCGGCAAGACGAATTGCCTACGAGTTCGTAATGCTCATGCGGAACCACGTTTTGACTTAATTCTTTGCAACTTTGCCGACACCATATGGAATGAACTCTCTTATCTCTTCGGCTGAAGCCTTAAAGATGCTTTGACGTTTGTCTTTGGGCATCTTTTCAGATAGCATTTTCAGAACATGCTCAGAGAACTTTTTGCCGGAAGAGTCTCCTGGCACAATGACTGCATAGATTTGTGTCTTAGTCTTGACAGCGTCAACCGGCCCACCGATGAAGTTCACTGGTTCGTCTTCTCCAACTAGAACGCCCACCGCCACTCTAAGTGGGACATTTCGCATCCAATTTCGTTTTCCGCGTACAACAAAGGCTCCGCGTGCCACATATTCGCCGGAAGGTCCGCCTTTTTCCAGTTGTTCAGGCTCAACCCAATAGACATCAATGGTTGCGAAGCCCTCCCGCCACCCCTTCGAGAAAGCAGCTGCAAACTCGGCTGCTTCATTCAGAACTTGCTCGCTGGGTTGTTTGTCGCCCGTCTTGACGACGACGAAAGGGGCACCGACAATTTCAGCGTGAAAGACTATGTCTCCTGTTTCACAATGTTTTTTGATTAAAACCTCATTCGAGACTGCATCTTTGCCTGCAACCACCAAGAATTCATCAGAGGAAATAAACCAACGGAACTTTTCAAACCACTTCTTCCGTTTGGTTTTGAGCCTTGCAAGCTCCTCTATTGCTTCAATTGGCCTAGTGTGTTCCAAAGCCTCAGCCTCGCCGATCTTGGTCTCGACTTCTGCTAGCTTTTTCTGCGTTTCTTCTTGCGCTGCTTTGGCGCCGTCGAGTTTTTGCTTTGCGCGTTTCCCTCTTTCGTAGTAATCTGCTGCATTACCAAATAGGTTCACGCGTAAGCTTAAGGCGAAACGTAAGCCATCTATGCAAAGGCTAATCATGGAGGTTCTGTTGTCAAGAGATTCAAAGAAAACGCTAGGAATCAATCCAGCTTTTCTTTCAGCAAAAACCTCTGAAACAACTTTGTCCAAATCCTTCCCCCTTTTCCCATCTGAAGAGAACTTGTCCATCAAAGCCTGTATTTCAGAAATATGAGCGTAGATAGCGTCTCCAACATTCTTGTTCTTGATGGCACTGGCTTCGGCTTCAGCCACGACATTTTTCTGATCTGCAATGATCCGCCTTAGCCTTTCGGCTTCCCTCTTGAGTTGATCAACTCTCAAGCCAACCAAAGCCTTCTCAGCAGAAGCCACCTTGGTATAATATTCATCCAAGGCCTCGTTGAAACTGCTGCAACGCTGAAGCTTGAAGCCGATGCCCTCGTACCGTTGAAGCCCAAAAGGCACTACATCGACGAAGCCTCCCTCCTCCTTCAGGACAATGAATGGTTCCAATATGCCTTCCTTGACCCGTGACAATAGGCTTTGCATGCCCTCAAAAACCGCGTTGACGTCAGCTTCGCTCAAAATATTGCATTGTTTGTTCTTGTCTACCTTTGCCCTTAGCAGAATCTCTTCCGCATAGGTTCCTCCAACACCTAGGTGACGGGCAATTACTCTGACAACTTCCACTTCGCCAGAAGCCCTAAATTCTTCCGAAATTTCCTCTCTGGAAGCCTTCAACGGATTCTTTCCACCGGCTGGTGCAAACTGAAAAACCTCGTGGCGAAGAATGCTTCTATCCCGCATTTTCTTGTAATACATGGCTTGCAGGATCTTTCTGTCTTCGTCAATCAGGATGACGTTCCCGTCCCCAAAGAGCTCCAGAACAAGCTGCAAATTGCCTTCCCCCGTTTTGAAGCTTAAGGTCACAACGCGTTCGAACTCATATTGCTCAAGACCTGTCAGCCAAGCGTTCCGCAAGTATTTCCTCAAAGCCATGCAAAAAGCAGGTGGTATGGAAGGCTTCTCCAATGCGTAGGAGGTCAAATGAAATCGTTTGCCAGCCTCTGAAACCAAACTCAGCGGAGGCTTGTCTACCTTGTGAAGCTTGAAAAGCAGGGTCTTGTTGTCCAACTGATAAACGTTGTTGACGCGAGAGCCAAGAATAATGTCTTTCAACTCACGCACAACAACAGCTACGTCAAAACTTGTAAACTCCTTCCGCAAGCGCCACCACTTACAAAAGGTATGATTTGAAACACTATAAATAGGCACTCTTTCATCGACTGGCGAAATCTCCTACGTAACGAACGGGTGCGCCCTTGTAGAAGCTTGGATCAAACTGGTTTGGGCTTATATAACAACGCTTTCATCTTATGCTTTGAGTGGAAACGTTTGCACAAGCTAGTCTTGGATGGAATATTCGTCCCAAACATAACACCTTTTACGCGTGAAGGCGGACTCGACGTGAAGGCTCTTAGAACTTGTGTGAGGTTCTGGCTTGAGAGCGGAGTTTCCGGGTTAGTGCCTTGCGGAAGCAATGGAGAAGCTCCTTATCTTTCGCGGCAGGAGAGAAGCAAGGTCATTGAGGCTGTTGTGGACGAGGTTGGCGGGAAGGTCCCCGTGATCGCCGGGACAGGCACTATGAGCACGAAAGAAACCATCGAGTTCACCAATGACGCAAGGGACCTGGGCGTTGACGCAGCGCTTATAGTGACCCCTTTCTACTTCAAAATGACGAATCGAGAAATCTATGAGCATTACAGGACAGTCTTGGAAGCTGTCGATATTCCAATAGTCGTTTACAATGTTCCCAAATTCACGGGTTTTTCTCTGGATCCAACCCTTATTAGTCAACTTGCATCTGCAAATGAAAGAGTTGTCGGAGTCAAAGACAGTAGCGGCAGCATCGGCACGATAACAGAGATACTAGGGTTGGTTGGCGCCAGGATTTCAGTGATGGCTGGCGCAGCTGATGTGGTGCTGCCCACGCTTTCGTTAGGGGGTCGCGGAGCTATCGTTGCCGTCGCGAATGTTTTTCCTTCGTTGTGCACTCGGTTGTATGAGGCTTTCAGAAATGGTAAATTTGAAGAGGCAAATCGGCTGCAAGAGTGCATCACTATGGTGAACGAGGTTCTTGTAAAGAAGTACAATCAGCTTTCAGCGATCAAAGAAGCGCTAAGATTGCGAGGATTGCCTGCCGGCTACCCTCGGATGCCAGCATTACCCTTAAGAGGTCAAGAGAAGATAGCCGTGCAAAGCTTGTTGAAGGCCATGGATGAAAACCCGTAATGCTCGCCACTTCTGGCATCACGAGATCGCACAGATTCTGTTTCAGAGACCTTTCGAGGAAATAGGACTCAGCCGAGTGTGTCACGTGATGATAGGCAACTTTAAATCCATATTCAAAACATAAATTGGGAAGGCTGAACATCCATGAGCCCTTTGGAGAAAGTCTATTGGCTGAGATTGGGATTAGGCATAATTGCCGCATTCTTATGCGTTGGCTTCGGAATGGCAACGAATGCAGTAGTGAACAAAGATTTCCAGTTTAGCACCTTCATGAATGGCATGTCTCTGGCCCTGATCACATATCTGGTCTCTTATTATCCAATAAAGTCCAAATTCAAGACCAAGGTGCAGAAGCCTCAGAAACTCTTCACCACTGGAATAGGCATATACCTTCTTTCATGGATAGTGTTTTGGACACTGCTCTATACCACAATCGCTGGATCTGTTTAGGCTTCTTCCTCTTTGAGAAAGCTCTCCATTGTTGCTTGGCTTTGGTCAGTTTTGACCGTGTCAAGTTTTTCCTTCTCTGATGGCCCATCATTCACGTTTGGAGTGCTTGCGATGTCCATTCGGCTAAACACTCGCATGCAATCTGCCCAAGCCGAGAAGTAGCCGCGGTCAAAATCACCGTGAAGTTTATTTCCAACATGATCTAGAAACTCTCGCCTATAACAGTGTAAAGCTGCTTTGTCGCTGAAATCTAGCTTTCCGAAAAACGCATAAGCGTCACCGTTTGCCTTGCGCGAAAGAAACATGCCGTACAGAGCCCTGAAATAGCCTCTGTTCCATTCAGTCTTTTGCATCTTCTGCTTTATTCTATCCAACTCGCGCTCAGCTTCAGTGAACTGCCTGCTGACCAGAAGCTGAAAATAGCGTGTGACCAAAGCTGAGGGAATAGGCATTCCTTAACGACCACGAGGTTTCGTCTTCTCTTCTTCAGAAGCATCTTCTATGCCGTTCTCAGTTACTTTAAATATTTCTTCTCCCTCGGGCAAATACGGACTTGAAACCAAGCGTGCTATGCGAATAGGACCATGTGCTGCTCTTCGCAGATAGAAACGGGTGTGGCTTGTGTGACCAACGATGTGACCGCCAATTGGGTAAATGGCGTCGCCGAAAAACACGTCTGGCTTGGACATAACTTGGTTCGTCACGACTGCCACGGCGTTGAAGGCTCTGGCTAAGCCAATAAGCTTGTGCATGTGTTTGTTCAATCTCTGTTGTCTGGGAGCCAGCATTTCCCGCCCAATATATTCACTTCTAAAGTGTGCAGTCAGGGAATCAACAATGATCAACTTGACGTTGTTCTGCTTGATCACTTCATCAGCGTTATCAAGCAGGAACATTTGATGATCAGACGTGTAGGCCTCAGCATAAATAATATTCTTGACAACTTGTTCTGGGTCAAGCCCCAAATACTTGGACATGGAAACAATCCGCTCGGTCCTAAAAGTGTTCTCAGTATCAACGTATAATGCAGAACCACCAAGCCCGCCCCGCTCAGGAGGCAACTGAACGTTTACACACAACTGATGGCACATCTGGCTCTTTCCAGTGCCATACTCGCCATAAAACTCCGTAATTGTCTGAGTTTCCAGTCCGCCGTCCACGAGCCTATCTAGAACCTTGCTTCCGGTTGTCAGCCGCAAAACGTCTTTTCGCCTCCTAAGCAGTTCATCTGCCCTAATGAAGGAAACGCCGATTGACGACCTCGCAGTTTCAATAATCACGAAGGCTTTTTTCTCACTGATGCCCGCAGGTTCCAACTCGCGTGCTGTTGCCATGGCCAAGGACTCAATTGTGTGATAACCCATTTCCTTCAGTTTCTGCGCAGTGGCTGGGCCAACTCCAGGCAGATCCTCCAAGAACTCGTATTTCTTCTTCTCAGAACTCACTTTCACTTCTTCCTCTTCAGTCATCGACTTCTCCCCAGTTTTGACGCATGAAACATAAATGCTCGATGTATTTAAAACACACGAAGTATTCTAACGACCAGTCAGTGGAGAGGCGGGTTAAAGTGAACCCTTAATCACGTTCTCTTGCCAAATCTCACACCTAGATCATCGGCGCTCTTGGATACGTCCCTAAGTTTGTTGGACAGCACAAGACAAGACATAAGTATACGCATCTTTCATAGAAATCGACCAAAAATACGAGGGATGAGACATTGGAGACAACAAAACTTGTTGAAAATGTGTCTTTCAATATTCTAAAGCAGGCTGTGATCTATCTACCAGACGACGTGAAGCAAGCGTTGAAGAAGGCTTATTCTGAAGAAATAGAACCGGGCAAGACCCAACTGAAGACGATTCTGGACAACATTGAGCTTGCCGAGAAATATCAAGCACCCGTCTGCCAAGACACAGGCACAATCATCTATTACGTGAAAGCTGGAGACAAGGTGAAAAATCTTGGTAAGGTTGAGGAAGCGTTGATAAGCGCCACGAAGAGGGCCACAAAAGAAGTTCCACTGCGTCCGAATGCTGTGAACCCGTTCAACGGGAAAAATAGTGGTGACAACACGGGGAGGTACATACCTTACGTAAACTGGGAGATCACCTCTGGAGAGGGTCTGGAACTGACTGTGATGACGAAAGGAGGAGGCTCCGAAAACGTTTGCACAGGCGGAATGATAGTTCCGGGAGAGGGAATAAAGGGTCTGAAGAAGTTTGTCGTTGACGCCGTAGTAAAAGCAGGTGCCCAACCATGCCCCCCAAACATTTTGGGCATTGCAATGGGAGGCGGAGCCGACATATCCATGAAGCTAGCGAAGAAAGCCTTGCTAAGGCCACTGACCGAGCATAATCCTGACCCAGAGATTGCGACGCTTGAGAAAGAGATTTTCGAAGCAGCGAACATGACTGGAATCGGCCCAATGGGACTCGGTGGAAAAACGACCGTCTTGGGCGTGCACGTTGACTTTGCATTTAGGCATCCTGCCTCTTTTCCAGCTGCTGTTGCCTTCAACTGCTGGGCTGCTAGAAGAGCCTCCGCACGGATCAGCACTGATGGAACTGTCGAGTATTTGACCCATAAACTGAAATGGTAAGATGAAGAAAAATGGCTGTTTACAAATTTAAAACGCCAATTTCAGAAGCAGATGTCCGTAAACTGAAAGTAAACGATGTGCTCTATGTAACTGGAACAATAGTGACTGCAAGAGATCAGGCTCACCGGAGGGCTCTGGAATACTTTAAAGAGGGAAAGTCGCTGCCCTTAAACCTTGAAGGGCTGGCTGTTTTTCACTGCGGTCCGGTCATGAGCAAAAAGGGTGACAAGTGGATTGCCATTGCCGCAGGACCGACGACGAGCACCAGAATGGATCTGTTTGAAGACGAATTCATAAAGAACTTCAAAGTCCGGGTTGTCATCGGCAAAGGTGGGATGGGCAAGAAAACGACAGACGCGATGGAAAAACACGGTGCCATCTACGGCGCATTTACTGGAGGAGCGGCGATATTGGCTGCAAAAGCCATAAAGACTGTCAAGAGCGTTGAATGGCTTGACCTAGGCATGCCTGAAGCAATGTGGGTCTTCGAAGCTGAGGAGTTCGGCCCGCTGGCGGTTGCAATAGACTCGCACGGAAACAACCTTTTCACCGATGTTCAGAAGACTGTTGAAGCAAACAAGCAGAAGATTTATCAAAAACTTGGCATATCGCCTTAGTTTCAACCTTTATTTTTCCGTCTTGATTTTCGGTAGTGAATGCGTATACTGTTTAGTGTATAGGAAGATTTAATATTCAAGTCCTTCAATCATTAAGACAGTGTCAGCAATATGTTCAAGAGCTTCAGAGACAAAATAGCTCTTTCTGGACTGGCCGTGCTCTCCATCGGCGTAGCCCTGCTAATCTTCACTTTCATAAGTGCCTATGGACTTCTAACCCAGAATGTAAACATAATAGCAACTGCTGATCTGGCTCGAACATTCGGCGAATCGTTGGCTCCATTGATTGCAACATGCATACGGTTGATGTACCTGGGAGTAATGGGATGGGTAGCCTCACTTATGACCATAAGAGGAGTAACAGTAATCACACATACACCACAATTACCACCTACGATTTCTAAGCAGCAGCCAATGGAGGAGCCGAAACCGCAACCTCAGAAGACGAAAGACGAGAAAAAAGAACCAGAACCAAAGCCTCAAGAGACGGAAATCGTTGTCATCCCCACTGAAAGTATCGCCGAACCACAGCATTCTGAATCTTAGAATCCGCGTACTGAGCCGTGGCAGAAGGAGAGATTCATGAATATTCCAATCAGAATGATAGATCTTGCTACAGCAATTTCTTGGATATTATTAATCACTCTTTCCGTTTCTGCAGTATACTCCGTCAAAGATCTGGCGCTAAACCTGGGA
>JBGPBD010000014.1:0-8416 GCA_041481045.1 Bathyarchaeia archaeon
CCATTAGGGCCCACGAGAACAGCCGTGTTGTAGATTGTAGCTTGAGTTTTATCGGTGAGTTCTGGCATTCCAAATACTATGTGCATTTTCGTTCTCTTTGCTATGCCTTCTAGAATCTTTGTCGATGGTCCAGGCACTGTCTCAGCAAGCTCATAGATCTGATCTCTGACAACATAACCCGTCAATGAAAGTTCAGGAAAGATGACAATATCTGCAGATTGCCTTTTGGCCTTAACGACCGCTTTCTCAATTCTCTTCAGATTGGCCGTCTTGTTAGCTGCTTTGCAGCATATTTGTGCTAGAGATATTTTGAACTCTTCTTTCAAACGCTATCCTCTCCTGAGTCTGAAATCTGTTCCCACAGTACGATATTCGATTTTTGCCGTTAGTAGCATGCGTCTTTTATGCTCCGCCCTAAGCCACCTTTGTTTTACCCTCTGAACAAGCTCTTGCTCGATGCTCAATTGTTCAGCTACCTCCTCTTCCTTCATGAAGTGTTCCAGCCCATACAGAATAAGGTCAAGAACCTCGTATTTTAGTCCGAGTTCTCCTTCCGCAGTCTGGCCTGGCCACAAGGCAGGTGAAGGCGGTTTAGATATGATGGCTTTTGGGACTCCCATATGCTCCGCAAGTTTGAACACTTGACTCTTGTACAAGTCCATTATAGGCGATATGTCGGCCGCAACGTCACCCCATTTTGTGAAGTAGCCCATCATTGTTTCTGACTTGTCTGAGCTTCCACAGACAATCCTGTTAAGTTTGTTCGCGTAATAGTAAATGTAAATCATGCGTGTTCTTGCCTTTATGTTTCCTTTACAGACTTTTTCTGAAGGTTCGAAAATTGGGATCGAGTGGTAAAAAGCTTCTAGAACCTGAGTAATGTCACATTCCTTTGCTTCAATCTTGAACTTCTTCGCCACTAGGCTTGC
Organism: Bathyarchaeia archaeon; assembly: GCA_041481045.1. Lineage (GTDB taxonomy): Archaea > Thermoproteota > Bathyarchaeia > Bathyarchaeales > Bathycorpusculaceae > DASPTR01. Next base: position 930 of record JBGPBD010000014.1, read on the forward strand.
GAGTCGGATATCTGTGGTATTGTACGTTTCCTTCTCCGGCAACATAAGCCCTGCGACTCTATTTCCGCCCAGGGCTGAAGCGGTAAGTGCTGCAACGGTGGAGCTGTCAATTCCGCCGGACAATCCTAATATTACACCATTTGCGCCGGACTTCTCCACGTAGTCCGTTATGAATCGTGTTATTTTCGCCTCAATGTCTGGCCGGTCTAAGTGCAGAGTTGAAGGTGTCAACTCCAAAGAAATGCAGCCTCAGTGTTGTATGGTTGTGGTGAGTATTTAAGGACGAGTTGAGATGCCAACTTAGAAAAGTGCGGAAAGCTTCTAGAAACGACCGGTGGCCCCAAAAAAGCAGTCATTGATTGCCCATTATGAAGCACAAGGATCTGCTCTCGTTGTACCAACATTTTCAAAGGTAAACATAAAATACTCGAGTGCCGTGGATTCCAAAGTATAGAGGCTATTGAAAGATGGGGCGAAGAAGGAGAAAGGTCGTTCACATTCCCAAGAAGAGACTGCCGAAGCTTTTCTCTTGTCCTAAGTGTGGCAAGGAGACCATGAGAGTCGAAATATTTCGCGATCAAAAGCGTGCCATCGTAGCTTGCGGGAGTTGTGGGGTAAAGGAAGAGTTTCCAATTAAGCCTGTGCAAGGCGAGATTGACATGTACTGCACGTTTACAGACAAGTTTTACGGCGGTTCCAGAAGATCCTCTATCACTGAGGTTAAAGGCGCATAATGGACTGGTTTCCATGGTGGGCCCTGTTGAGAAGGCCTTGCTTGAACGAATAGTGTCAGAAGGTTCTATTCACATAACCCTTATTGATCCGGAGAAAGTCACGCCTCCGCAGGCTTCCAGAATCGCCTTGAAGGCAAAGGCAAGTGGCACTGCGGCAATCATGGTTGGCGGTTCAACATTCGTTTCGGCGGCGCATTTGGACGACGTTGTCAAAGTGGTTAGGCGCACTGTAAAAATCCCCATAATCCTTTTCCCAAATAATGTGACTGGCATAAGTCGCTATGCAGATGCTATATGGTTTATGTCTCTTCTGAACTCGGTTGACCCCTACTTTTTGATGGGTGCTCAAGTTTTGGGTGCGCCCCTTGTCAAAAAGTACGGCTTAGAACCTATCCCTCTTGGCTACATAATCGTGGGAGAAGGCGGGACTGCTGGTATCGTAGGCAAGGCAGTCGCGGTTCCATACAACAAAGCTGAACTTGCTGCTGCGCATGCACTAGCTGGACAGTATTTAGGGATGCGGTTCATGTACTTGGAGGCGGGGTCGGGAGCTGGGATACCTGTTCCGCAGGAAATGATACATATTGTCAAACACTACATTGATGTTCCTCTCATTGTTGGAGGCGGCATAAGAACTAGGGGGCAAGCGCTGGCTGCAGCATCTGCAGGTGCAGACATAATAGTGACTGGTAATGTCATCGAGGATGGCGGAGTGAGGCGCCGAGTCTCTGAAATTATCGAAGGCATAAGGCACCGAAGGACCTGAAGATTGTGCGACTGCTGAGAAATGCATTGCTAACATGGTGTCCTGTCGAACCGAGCTTTTACACACTTGGCAAAGCATAAACTCTTTGTGTTGAGAGTAGGGCCGAAGCTGGGGTCAAAACAGAAGAATGGGTTGACAACGAGGCGGCTCAGAAGGTATGGTTGGCGCCCTTTTTGTATACAATCCGCATGGAGCAGTCGAACTGCCCGCGGGATCTTTTGATCTATTTTTGTAAGGATACGGAAATAAGCTCTGGGCATAACTAGAATGCGAGGGGGACATGTTTGGGTCTTCAGATGAGCGAGGCGTATCGGCGGTACACACAGAGCCTAGAAGAGAAACTTGGGCTATTGTATGCCATGAGTGAAAGAGCGAGAGGAAAGGCTCTTGATCCGTCGCTGAAGACCGAATGTAAACTAGCTAAAGACCTTGCTGATCTGGTGGAAGGACTTGTGGGGCCAGTCGGTGTTGCAGCGAGTATTAGAGAATTAAGTGCGAAACTCCCAAGAGAGGAGTTAGCCTTCAAAATCGCTGAAGAGATCATCTATGGCAAGTTTGGGCATATGGACTCCGATGTGGCTGCTGATCAAGCTATACGCACAGCGCTGGCAATATTCACTGAAGGTCTTACTGCAGCGCCGCTGCAAGGAGTGGCCAAGGTCGAAATCAAGACAAGCCATGATCGAACGCGATATCTCGCCATTTATTTTGCCGGTCCCATGCGCTCTGCTGGTGGCACGGATCAAGCATTAACGTTGGTCGTCGGAGACTTCGTGCGTCGACTGCTTGGTCTTGAACGCTACAAGCCCACGGGAGAAGAGATCTCGCGGTTCATCGAGGAGGTAAGGCTCTATGAACGTTCTGTGACCCGGTTTCAATATCACGTTTCGGATGAGGAGCTTCGGAAAGCGCTTGAGTGGATTCCTATAGAGGTCACAGGCACCGAATCCAATCCAATCGAGGTTTCATCTTTCAGAAATCTTCCGAACATAGAGACCAACAGGGTGAGAGGAGGCGCGCTCAGAGTTGTAAATGACGGGATTGTTGGACGTGCTCCTAAAGTTATGACGATAATAGAGAGGCTGGGTTTTCAAGGGTGGGATTGGCTGAGAGAGGTTAGTAGAAAATCGGAGAAGAAGACTGCAGGGTTTATGGACGAAGTGATTGCGGGTCGCCCGATCTTCTCCTTTCCTTCCAGACGTGGGGGCTTCCGCCTAAGATATGGCCGGGCGCGGAATACTGGGTTGTCCTCAGTCGGGATTCACCCAGCAACCATGCTCGTTCTTCAGGGGTTTCTTGCTGGCGGAACACAACTTCGTTTGGAGCTTCCGGGGAAAGGGGGAATCGTCGTGCCTGTTGACGCTATAGAACCACCTGTAGTCCGCTTGAAGGACGGATCAGTCGTTCGAGCGTCAATTGAAAACTTTGATAAATTGAAAGACGGCGTCGACAGGATACTATTCTTAGGCGACATATTGATCAGTTTTGGCGACTTCTTATACAACAGCAAGGTTCTGTCTCCCTCTGGGTATGTTGAAGAATGGTGGGCAAGAGATCTGAATAATGCTGTCGCAACGCAGTTCAATGGAAGCTTTGAGAGCGCTGCGGAAGCCGTCAAGATCTCCGTGGTGAGGCTGAAGAATTTTCTTAAGGATCCGTTAACATGCAAGCCGACTGTTAAAGAGGCCATAACCTTGTCGTTGACGCTGCATGTACCCCTACCTCCGTGCTTCACGTTTTTCTGGTCAAATCTCTCGTCAGTTGACGAGCTTCTGACTCTGAGAAGATGGATACTCAATTCCAAACTGCAGCGTCTGGACGGTATTGTAGCTCAAATTACAGGTGAATTTGACGCTAGTATCAAACAAAGTATGGAAATACTCTGTTTGCCACACCGGCTTTCAGATGGCAAGATCATCGTCGAAGGGGAGGATGCGCATCCTTTCGCTTTTGTTCTTGGTTGTGATCGTAGCAGCGCTGTAGCTCCTTTGTCTTCCGAGTCAGTTTTGAATGCACTCTTTTTGATTTCAGGCCTCCAGATTAGAGAGAAGGCGGCGACATTTGTTGGAGCAAGGATGGGCAGACCGGAAAAAGCAAAGAGGCGTGAGATGAAGCCCCTTGTTCACGTGCTCTTTCCGGTAGGTCTTGCTGGAGGCTCGCACAGGGATCTGATTGAGGCGGCTGAGCGCGGACCAACACTTGTCGAGATTACCAAGCGCAAATGCCCAAATTGCAGAACCTTCACTTCCGGAGTGAAATGCCCATCATGTGGTACTGTAACTATTCCGGAGAACATCTGTCCTCGGTGTGGAAAGAGCTTGGAAGAAAACGAATGCCCCGTGTGCAAAATACCAGCCAAGCAATACCAGAAACAGGCTGTCAACTTCAAAGAACTGCTTGAAAACTCGTCCAACAGCCTGGGCATTTCTGTTCCGAAGACATTGAAGGGTGTTAAGGGTCTAACGAATGATACAAAGACTCCTGAAAGTATTGAGAAGGGCATACTTCGTGCAAAGTATGATTTGTCAGTCTACAAAGATGGGACTATTCGTTTTGACGCCACCAACGCCCCCTTAACTCATTTTAAACCCGCAGAAATCGGAGTTTCAGTTGAGAGACTTCGAGAACTCGGCTACACTCATGACATTCTTGGTGCAGATCTGGCGAATGCAGACCAGATCTGTGAACTGAAATTGCAGGATGTGATTATCCCAACGAAGGGTGCAAAGTACTTCATTCAAGTCGCGAGCTTCATGGATGAACTGCTGGTGAAAGTGTACGGGCTTCCCTCTTACTATAACGTCAAACGTATAGAAGATCTTGTAGGACATTTGATAGTGGGCTTGGCCCCCCATACTTGCGTGGGAATCTTGGGACGCATCATAGGGTTCACCAAGCTAAACCTCTGCTATGCTCATCCGATTTGGCACTCCGCCAAGCGCAGAGACTGCGACGGAGACGAGGACGCCCTAATGCTTGCATTGGACACTTTGATCAACTTCTCACGCGCATATTTGCCTTCACAGATAGGAGGCATAATGGATGCTCCCCTTCTTCTGATCCCCCTCGTCAGCACGGAAGACGTGCAAAGGCAGGCACATGATTTTGATGTAACAGCTGCCTACCCCCTTGAGTTCTATAGGAAGACAATTGAGAGCGTTGAAGCCAAGCAGGTCAGTCCAATGATGGACCTGATTGGATCGCGGCTGGGAACTGAAGCCCAATTTGAAGGATTCAACTTCACCATGCCCGTGTCTAACATCAACATGGGAAATGTTGAAAGCTCATACAAACGGTTTAAAACAATGGTTGAAAAGCTGGACAATCAACTTGAATTGTCCCAGAAGATTGAGGCCGTGGATGTCAAGAAGGTTGCGCTGAAAGTATTGACTACCCATTTCATTCCTGACATTGCTGGAAACCTTCGGGCCTTCTCGACGCAAGCTTTTAGGTGCAAGACCTGCAACAAGCGTTATCGACGGATTCCTCTCCGCGGTAAGTGCTCAATTTGCGGCGGACAACTGACTCTAACAGTTTATCGTGGAGGCATTGAGAAATACCTGGACGTGGCTTTGCGCTTAATTGAAAAATACGGGTTGCCACAGTATTACGCTCAGAGAATACTGCTGATGAAAGAGGAAATTGCTGACATGTTTGAGGGCAAGAAACCGAAGCAAGTCAGCCTGGCAGACTTCGCTTGAACAAGACTTTTCTAGCAAAAGACCTACTTGTTATTGGATAAGAATGGTCAGAGAGACTTGGCATCCAAACGCGTACCTGTCGGAGATAAACAACATCAAACTTGGTTTGAGAGCTAGAACTCGAATATTGAATGTGCTAGAAGAACATTCCCTTAATGCAGGGACGATTGCTAGCAGAGCAGGGATGCACTATGGAAACGTCCTGCACCATCTGAAGCTTTTGGAGGCGGAAGGAATCGTTGAGAAGAAGGATGGCAGACCGCATACATGGATACTTACGGGCGTCGGGCAGAAACGCTTGCTCAACACGCGCTAAAAGGTGCATTGACAAGGAGAACGTTTGCATTTTGGGCATTTGTTGTCATATTTGGTCAGTGCAGCCTTTTCAAGATCCACGTTGACAACGTTTGCCAAGGAAGCTAACCAAGCGACAACATCCGCAAACTCCTTTTCTAGTTCTCCTTTGTCCCCGCGGTTCAAGGCATCGCCAACCTCTTTTATCTCATCCACAAGCCAATCGTATGTTCCTGCAGCGCCGCGCTCGGAGTCTCTGTGAAAGTATAGACGCCTCATCATCTGCTGAAACTCACTAATGTGCATGATTTCCCACCATTCTAGTTGAGCAAACTAATATTGAGACTCTTGTTGCCTGTGATTCTAATCCTAAAGCATTAAATCATCGACGGCCTGCAGTGCTAACGGATTCTCACATACTTGTAGGCTTCTGTGGCGTTCTCAAAGCAGTAATGCACTTTTTGATAGTCTTTTCTGAATTCCGCGACGTCAACGCCTACCTTGTCCATTGACTCCTTGTCTATTATGACGCGCCTGACAAATTCCGCTATTTCTGCCATTTCTGATTCCTTCATTCCAAGCCTTGTGACCTCTGAAACACCCATTCTTATGCCGCCTGGATGCATGAAATGTCTTCCCTCTTTAATATCCCATGGCAACAAGTTCCTGTTTATGATTATGTTGGCCTTTTCCAGCGTCTCTTCGATCGTGCCGCCGTCTCCATGCTTCATTACATCAATCAAAATAACGTGAGACTGCGTGAAGCCCTTGTGCTCCGCAAGCACGTTAAATCCTCTTTCATAAAGGGCTTGAGCCAGAGCCTTAGCATTCTTTACCACTTGTGCTGCATACTCTTTGCCAAATTGAAGCATCTCAGCGCATGCAATAGTGAGACCAGCAACTGCGTGGAGATGATGGTTGCTTACCACTCCCGGGAAGGTTGCTTTTTTTATTTTTTCAGCGTTCTTCTCCCAAGATAAGATGCCGCCATGTTGAGGTCCGAAAAACGTCTTGTGCGTGCTCAGACTCACGACATCGGCGCCTTCTTTAAGCGGATCCTGAAATTGTCCTCCTGCAATCAATCCTGCCACATGTGCCGCGTCGTATCCGGCAGTCGCGCCCTGTGAATGGATAGTCTCAACCAGTTCTTTGATGGGATGTGGAAATGGAAAGACGCTTGCGCCAAACATGACGAATTTCGGCGAGTTGCCCTTCGCTGCGAGTTCTTGAATTCTGCTCTTTGCCCTATCAATATCTATGTTAAGCTCCTTGTAGTCTAAGGGTAAGTATTCAACGACTAGGCCTTTGACGGCGCCTGCCGTTCCTCCGAATTCCTTCTTTCCTGATGTGATGTGACCACCGCATGGAATAGACAGTGCCATCAGAATGTCGCCGGGCTCCGTGAAAGCTGTATAGACCGCAAGATTGGCTACAACCCCCGATATGGGTCTGACATCTACGAATTCAGCGTTGAAGAGCTTCTTCATCAACTCGATGCATTTGAACTCCACTTGGTCTATGAAACGGCAGCCGGCATAAACACGCTCTCCAGGCCACCCCTCTGCATAGCGATTCCCAAAATCCGTTACGAGAGCCTCGCGCACAGCTGGGCTTGGAATGTTTTCGCTTGCTATTAATGGGATACTTTCTTGAAACCATTTATGATGCTGTTGGAGAAGGTCAAAAACGTGATTGTATTCCTGTCTGGGCGTAGCCATTTCAGGCACCTTTGCATCAGACTATCACTTGTTCAAAAATAAAAACCCTTTCGAAGCAACGTAACCTTAATAATAAGGGGAACGCTAAAATTTGACTGCCTGAATTCAGGGGCGTCTAGATGAGCAAAAAGAAGAAGAAGGAAAAATCTGCGCCAATGCCTGCTGCGAGTGCTGGGCTTCTAAGATTCTTCGAAGAAGAGACCGAAGGAGTCAAAGTTAGACCTGAATTGCTTGTGGCTTTCTCTGCAGTTCTAATAGTTGTTTGTGTTTTAGC